>DCGH01000082.1:1410-7485 GCA_002315205.1 Erysipelotrichaceae bacterium UBA1783 | reverse complement strand
GATATAAATCACGTGGTAAAGTAAAACGTGCCATAATATAAAATCCTCCCTTTAATAAAATTTTATTATGCTTAACATATATATTTTATTACCCCAAAACATTCATTGTCAATGTTTTCACAAGTTCAATTGACCATTAATTTCACAAGTAAATTATTAGTACAAACACAATGTTTCACAATTTCTAATAGTTAATATTTCCCCTAATTTATTATTGAATTTAATATTTTTTAGCCAGTGGTTATATTGAATAAAAAACCACACGCAATGAAAAAAGAAAGGTTTTTAAGCCTTTCTTAATACATTTTTATCATGAAATAATTATTTTGATCCTCATCGAAAATGGTAAAACCATTAGCTGCCATTATTTTAAATACATTTACATTATCCTTGTCACATTTTCCAGCAACAAAGTCTACATCCGCCTCTAACAGATGATCCACCAGCATCCCATAGCCTGTTTGAAGAATTCCTTCACTGTAGCACTTCTCTGTTGAAGTAAATCCAATGGTTAGACCCTCGGATTCAAGCTCCTTAAGCTGTTGATTTACCTCTTCATACATCAGAAATAATGCATTCATTTTCCCATTCATAAATAAAGCCACCATGTCATCATAATCAATCGTATCTCTAAATGACTGATAGGATTTATCATCACCATCTGAACCAATATAGTCTAAAAATGTCAGATAATCTGATTCCTTAATTTTACGAATTTCAAAAGCACTTGTTGTTAAATAGATGCTGCTTGCTGGTACCTTTATATACATCTTCCACTGCTCCTTTTAATATAATCCAGAGAAATATTTCTTTTTTGTTGTTTCTGACAAACCAAAATGCCTTACTGTCATATCAACTAATCTTGCTGGTCTATTCTTTGCCCAGTTTCTTAAATCACTAATTGCAGATTCCCAGTTGCTTACTGAATAGCTCCAACGTTTTGCATCTCTGGAAATCTCAGGCTTATATATCTTATATAGCTCACTAATACGGTTTAAAACATTTGTTTTAGAGAAGGTATTATTCAGATTCCAGGCTAGACGCTCATACCAAAGCTGTCTGAATGAAGAATTGTTGAATAATGCTCTTATGATATCATTTTCAACATCATATAATCCCATGCCTTTGTAATCCAATAAATACACGCTATAAAAATCAATATTCCAGATATCGTAGCTAATAGTTTGTGTTGAGGAAGTAGTGGTTGTAACCTCATTTCCATCCTCATCAACATCAACAACTGTATCTTCCTTTTGCTCCCATCCTTCAATACTATAATGGAATCCATGATCTATATCATAGAAAATCGGCATAAACTTTCCATCATTAATATTTGAACTAGAAAAATAACGAACATTTCCCAAATCGTAATTATTGGTGTAAAGCTCGCATACCCAATAATCAACAAATGCTTCAATATCTAAAACACTACATACATATTCGTAATATGACGAATTAGCTAAATTATGTGTTCGGCAATACTTTCTTAACTCATTATAGCTGGTATATGATCCATACTTTGCATACCCATTACTTTCGATAATGCTTAAATCGTCAATATCAACATTATAATGGTCCTCTATAAAGTGTTCATTAATCTTTTCTCTGATGGTATAAATACCCCAATACTCACCATTAACATATAAAATCACAGGTCGATAAGCTTGGGTATCAATATCAGTATAATCATCAACTAATGACGTTGCTAACAGGTCCTTAATCAGCGTATCATTGTAATCGTTGGAACCACTTCTTAAAAATAAAGTATCATAGATAGAACAATCACGATTATCAAATACTGGATAATTCAAAGAGGATTGTCCGGCAGCCTTTGTAAACTTTATGGTATAGCTTTTTTTACTTAATGTTTTTCCAAAGCCTCCACCAACAGATATAGCACATTTTGCATTAAATCCATCCCCATCCTGTGTTAATAATTCAATACTTGCATATCTGGATGCATTTTCTGTATTGCCCGTATAGGAAACAGTATAATGATTGTTAATATAAGTAAAATCCTCTGGTGCCAGTGATACTGAAACCACATCCATCGTATGATTTTCATTAATAATATAGGTTTGTGTAAACAGCTCTGAAGCATAGGATTCCCCAGAAAAACACTTTGCCTTTACTACCGTTGTTTTAGTTAGCTTGATTGGACTTGTGTATTCCTTTGATTTACTGGTTGGCTCTGATCCATCCGTTGTGTAACGAATTGTGCCTTCTCCATATAGCTCAACTGTCACATTTTTTACATCATTATAGATGCCAGATGCTACTGAAAAAGAAACCTTTTTAGCAATCGTCTGCTTGCCTGCTTCATTTGCCTTTTTTGGGGATGGTGATGCCATATAATACAAACCATAACCAGCATTATTACTTTTACCATAGCTGTAATTAGCTGGGACATCACTAACAAACATACAATCTACTAATCCATTACCATCAGATAGATAAATGCTTTCATTTTCACCCAATTTGAAATCTGTATGAACGTAATTCTTATTTGTTAAGCTACGATCTCCAGAGCACATCACAATATAATATCCTCCAGCGCTCAATTCCACCTCAGGGAGCTGATATTGATAATAATTTGTATCGCTTAAGGACAAATAATAATCTGAAAGCTGAATAGCTTCTGTACCATTATTGTACAACTCAATCCAATCATAATAATTGGTACCATTTTGAGCTAAATACTTACCATTGCTATTCATAACCTCATTAATGACTAAGCCACTAGAATAGGTTAAATATTGCTTTTGGAATGCTTCCACTCCTGCAGCAGTATTTTGCTGATTTGGAGAAATCACACTTGTAGCATAATAGCTTGCACCATCAAAGCAATAGCTTTGTCCATTAGCAACGCCAGAATACTCTAGCTGCTGAATAATTCTTCCATTATGCGATAGTATGACTGTTCCTTCCTTGTTGCTGAAATTAAATCCTAAGTAATCCTGATGAAGATAGTCACCATCACCACAATTTATAGTATAAATTTCTCCCGGCTGTAAAATTACACTTTCAAATTGATATCTGAAAGGAATGCTAATCGTATTTGATACAGTATACTCACTTAAATCCACTTCTTCATCAGATATGTTTTTGATTTCAAGGAATCCATCCATACGACCATAATCATTAATGTAATTTCCTTTATTTGAAATCAAAAGCTCATTGACCTGAATTTTTGCTTCTTCAGAAGAATACAAGGATTCATTATAGTTTTCCTTACCTTCAACAGAATTTTCATATCCTGGTGTAGCTAAGGAGCTAACAGACCAGCTTTTATCACCAGTTCTAATCATAACCTCATTTTTCCCTAAATATACCGTTTCAACAGAATCGATAATCTTACTTTGTGGATTGGTAAAAATGATTGTCTCGCCACCCTTTGAACCTAGTTTAAATCCAGCTGTCCCTTCTTCATTTGTTCCTGACAATGAAATAACAAGATATCCCCCGGCCTTAATTGTTACATCAGAAAATACGTATTTAATCCTATCTTCCTTATCAGAAAGGCCATAGCCCTTCAGATTAATATCTTCACCTGTTCCGTTGTAAAGCTCAATATAATCCGTTACAGCACTATTGCTATTAACATATACACCAGAATTATTTGTCATAATCTCATTTAAAACAAGCTGGCTGGTAACACTTTCGTAGCTGTCAGGTAAATCCACCTTGTCAATTGTTGAGGTTTTTAAACCACTGGTGTAAAAATCAAAGGCAATAATACCCACTATGGCAGCAATAGCAATAGCAATTAATACATAATCAATCTTTCTTTCACTTTTTTTTGCCTTCATAGTTACCTCATTTTTTACTTGCCTATTATAAATCATTTTTATCTATTCTTCAAACAAGCAAAAAAAAGGGAGGAAACTTCTCTTCCTCCCCAATAGACGATTAAATATCCAATGCTCTATAGTAACCCTGTGTAACAGCATCTACAACCTTGCCAGCCTTAACAGCATCACCAACCATGAATACTCTATCTGCTGTGTTATAGAAATCATCAGTCTTTGCTCTATCAGGCTTGAAGCCTGCAGCAAGTAGGATTGTATCACAAGCAATTAATTCTTCCTTGCCATCCTTATCACAAACAACTAAGCCTTCATCCGTTACTTCCTTAGCAATTGTGTTAACTCTGATATCGATATCACTATCTCTTACATAAATCTTCATCGCATTCTTGTGCATGAAGTATGCATCCTTTGCCCAATCATCCTTCATCTCAACAATTGTAACATCCTTGCCTAGCTGATCTAAGTAAATTGAAACCTCAGAGCCAACTAAACCGCCACCTAGAATCACAACCTTCTGACCTACCTCAGGAACTTCATGATGTAAAGCATCAAGAGTAACAACCTTCTTATTGTTAATACCAGGAATATTAGGAATAATTGCCTTTGCACCTGTAGCAACAATTACTACATCAGCATTTAATGCAGCAACCTCTTCAGGAGTAATTTCAGCATTTAAATGTAATTCAATATTAGCAGCCTTTACTCTGTTTTCTAATACCTTTACAAAGTTATACATATCCTTCTTGAATGGAATGTATTGCTCTGATAGTAATAAACCACCTAGACGATCACTCTTTTCATATAAAGCAACCTTATGGCCTCTAGAAGCAGCAGTAATAGCAGCTTCCATACCACCAACACCGCCACCGACAACAACAACCTTCTTTGGTGAAGTTTCAGGGAATCCCCACTTATTCTCTAGCTCATTACCTATAACAGGATTGAATGCACAGCAATAAGTTCTGTTTGTTAAATAGTTAAAGAAGCATGTGTAGCATCTGCAGCACTTGTTAATATCATCTGCTCTACCAGAGAATGCCTTCTCAGGTAAATATGGATCAGCTAAAGACTGTCTTGCAATTTCGATGATATCAGCCTTTCCTTCAGCTAAAATCTGTTCCATCATTTCAGGATCGTTAATACCACCTAATGTTGCAACTGGAGTTTTAACATGCTTTTTGATTTCAGCAGCATATTTAACATTGATGCCATGATCAATAAACATACATGGATGTGTTATAGTGAATGCATCATCATCCTCATGAACACCAGCTGAAACATGGATAATGTCAACCTTACCATCTAAAACCTTAGCCATTTCTACGCCTTCTTCAATGCCATAGCCGCCTTCGATTAGTTCAGAGCCACTCATTCTAAATTCAATAAGAACATTTGGTGCAGCCTTTCTGATTTTCTCAATAACTAATAGAGGGAATCTCATTCTATTTTCTAAGCTTCCACCCCACTTATCTGTTCTATGGTTCATTGTTGGAGATGAGAACTGACCTAATAGCCAGCCATGTCCACCATGTACTAATACCATATCAATACCAGCATCCTGGCATAGCTTAGCAGCGTTTGCAAAGCAATCTGCTACTCTTTCAATTTCAGCATCATCCATTGCTGTCACTGGATGTCCTTCTGGATTTAATTCATTATTAGGACCGATAATCTTTCCAGCATGCTCACCATGGCTTCTTGCAGAAGCGTACTTGCCACCATGAGCTAATTCCATTGTAGCAATACAATTATGCTTATGCATTGTATTAGCAAATTCCTTTAATGAAGGTAATGACATAACATCGTAAAGTGTGATTTCCTTAGTATGAGTTCTACCAATTGGATCAACAATACCTAATCCAATACATACAGAAGAAATGCCACCCTTTGCTCTATTTTCATGGAAAGCTAATTCTTCCTTACGCATATGACAATCTGGGTCTAATTCTGGATTTGATAATGGCGCACCAAAAATACGATTTTTAAATGTTACATTACCAATAGTAATTGGGCTAGCCAAAAGTGGGTAATACTTGTTTTTCATAAATTCTCCTTTTGTATCTATACTCTAACTACATTTTACCATATGGTTCTTATTGTTTTGTTAAAAAAATAGTTTGTGTAAAAATCGCTATGTTACACAAATATGTAAAAATAAAACCTAGAGTTTAATCTAGGTTTTCTATTTCTTATTTGTCCTTTGGTCTGTCCTCTTAGAGCAATTTTACTTTCTTTCACTAATAGGTTTATTCTTTTTATCCTTCCC
>DCGH01000082.1:375-1399 GCA_002315205.1 Erysipelotrichaceae bacterium UBA1783 | reverse complement strand
GCTGCTCTACTAACAGGGAAGCTTAATGAATTTCTAACAAAATCTCCTTCATTATGCTTACCTCCAAATATTTATAGAAACTCTGTAGTATCTGTTTCTATTTACATCTTTATAATAAATCTTTTATATAAAATGAATAGTCTATAAATAAAAAACTTTTTATGTTATAATTTTATTGTTGAGGGCGATTAATAGATGATTGCTCTTTTATTTCATTTTACTAGCGAACTAGAGGTTTTTATTATGGTTAAATTATCACATGAAAATCAAATACGATATGAATTATTTATGCAAAAGTATTACCATAATGGTGTTTTTGTTTTTTCTGATATTATCATTGATGAAACCAGTAAAGGAGCAAGTGAGTTATTAGAAATTGTTCAGCAATATCGTCTAAACAATATGGATGCTACTAATGCTATGATGAAGTTAATTGAAGAGATTTACAGCTTTCTGGATGGCATTCAAGCAGAAAACAACCTACAGAAAAGGCTGTATTCTATCCTTTTTTCATTAAATGAAGAGGAAATGCTACTAGCAGCAATCAACGCAAGATATCTTGGCTATCGTGATATTTTAGAATATGAAATCGAAGAAGATGAGGAAATGAAATATCTTTGGCGATATTAAAATGAGCTTTCGCTCATTTTTTATATTCTCTCAATAAAATCTGGATAAAGCTTATATGCTTCCCCTTTGACAATAGTACCCTTCTCTGTCTTTTTTATATAGCTTCCATCAACTAAGGCAATAAACATTTTATTATCGCTGTCTTTACAGGTGATTTCCTCAAATAAATGCATATCATCTAAGTAATGGTCTTTAACTATCTGATAATGTGGTAATACATTAATAGATGTCAGATTTAATCCTTCTAAATATCTGACATATTCAGAATCAATTGCCTCCCCTGGAAGCTCTGGTTGAGCATAAACAATATTGGCACAATTCATACTACCAGCGCTGATGGCTAAAATTATGCCATCAAATCCTTCAATCTTTTCTCTTAGACCTATTTTATGGA
>DCGH01000082.1:0-344 GCA_002315205.1 Erysipelotrichaceae bacterium UBA1783 | reverse complement strand
CATGGCCACCACCTAAAATGATGACATCATATCCTAATAATTCTTCCTTTGAAATATCATAGTTTCTATCATCCAGCAAGTTAAAACATTCAACTGATAATCCACTATAGATTGTTGCCTGATAGAAAAAATGGACCATTTCCTCATTACCAGAATAATCTAAAGGCGTTGCGGTAATCATTAATACTCTGCTGTTATTCTTCCAATAGCTTTTTAAATCATCGCAAAAACCATTACGACAATCGTAGCCAATGCTTTGATATTTACCATCTAAATCACCTGTTGGTGAGCTTGTCATAAATAAAACCATGAATTAATCCTCTTCAATAGTATAACAAAAAAGG
>DCGH01000099.1 GCA_002315205.1 Erysipelotrichaceae bacterium UBA1783 | reverse complement strand
TTGTTAGATTCCTAAAAATCTATTTTTTTACAGCCCCTTTGTTTTTTAATGAGCGTCTAAATAATCTAATGCATCAAATAAAACCTGAACAAACGGAACTCGATCAACATGGGTTAATACCAGCTTCTGATTTAAGCCCTTTTCTACATGGGCTCCACCTCTAAAGTCGCAAACGGTCATACCTCTTGTTGATTCTCCACCGCACTCAATGGTTACATTCATCCATTGTGTTTCAAATAACTCTGGTTTCATTAGGTAGATGATTGGTGTCATATCGTAAATGACAGTTCGATCAAAGCCATTTCTGGCACAATATTGTCCATAATAATCAAATAGTTCGTAGGCTAACTGGTTTGCTTTACCCTTGTTTTTAAAGCGTTCAACTTCGGTAAATAAAACGCCACCCTCATCACAAACCTCAATTGGGGCCATTATGATATCACATCCAGATTCAAATACCATCTTAGCTGCTTCAGGATCCTGGAAGATATTAAACTCCGCCTTCGGAAGAATATTACCACCATAAATAGCGCCACCCATCACAACGATGGTTTCAATCTTTTCCTTTAGCTGTGGGAAGGTCTTTAAAAAGATTCCAACATTGGTTAAAGGTCCTAAGGCAATGATTGTTACCTTTTCTTCACTGGATTCGATAGCATCCTTCATAAACTCAATGGCATGCTTTCCTGTTGGCTTTGTCTTTAATGGTGGGAATACTGGCCCATCCATTCCACTTTCTCCATGAACAAAGGCAGCAGTCTGTACCTTTCTCAATAATGGATGCTCATATCCAGCACTAACTGGAACAGAAATATTCAGATATTCCAGAATTTCTAAAACATTCTTTGTAGCGTTTTCCAAAATAGTGTTACCGGCAACAGTAGTAATACCTAAGACATTAAAATGCGCTGGATTTGCTAATGTGACCATTAAAGCAACGGCATCATCATGACCAGGGTCACAATCAATAATGACATTTCTCATACGATTATCCTCTTTGTTTGTTTCTATCTATAATATAGCACAATCCTCAAGAAAAAAAGCCACATAAATGTGGCTTCATCGAATAAATTTTTTCTAAATTTTGTGTTTTTTAGTGAATTTTACTAATTAGAACCGTACTGTCCACNNATGTGGCAATTATTCATTAATAATAGAAATAAGATCTTTCAAATTCTTAAAATTATCAACACAATGGGTTGCACCGTTGTTTTTCCATTGCTCATTAGACAGCTTGTTTCCTACGGCAATGACTTGCTTGAATCCACCATTTCTACCAGCTTGGATACCGCTTAATGCATCTTCAAAAATAGCACATTCTTCTGGATTAGTCTTAAGGTTTTCTGCTGCCTTTAAATAAACAGCGGGATTCGGTTTTCCTGCAATTTTTCCATCATTATAAACCAGATTCTCAAAGGTGAACCAACGCTGTAAATCAAGAAATGAATAGAAGAATTGAAGATTCTTTAGTGGTGCAGCAGTACCAATTGAAAGCTTGATCCCTTGTTGCTTACAATAATCTAAAAATGGAATTAGGCCATCGGATATATAAAAGATTTCAGGATGCTTTTGGCAAAGATTACGATAAATATCTTCTTTTTCCTCTACTAGCTTTAGCACCTCTTCTTCAGATAAGCCTTCGATAAAATGATTGATTGGTATATCTGCATGACGACCATGAACATAGTCATTAAACTCTTTGGATGTTAGCTCTCTGCCAATGTATTTCATCATAAACTGATTCCATGCTCCGTTGTTTAGTTCGTCATCGTTAACCATTGTTCCGTTAAAATCAAAAATGATAGCTTTAATCATAAATCTTCTTCCTTTTTGTATTATTATGACATCTTTGAATGAAAAAGAAAACGCCAGAAATCTGACGCCACTTTATTATTTTTCTAGATGATTAATGACAGCCACAACCACAGTCGCCATCATCGCCACAGCTGCAGTCATCACCACAACCGCCACCGCAGCCACCACAGCCACCAGAGCAATTTGAACGGAACACTAGGTTTTCACCAACCATATCGATTGTGATTCCAGATAGTGCTTCATTTGTTTCTTCATCCATTAGCACATTTAAACCATTGATCTGATATGGAGGGTTATCCTCGTTAACAAAATCAATAGAAAGCTGACCATGACAGCCATGCCCAATAATTGCGAATGTTAAGCAATTCTTTCCTTCTTCAACTAATAGCTGTGCTAAAAAATTACTTGCTTCATCAGTAATAAACATATTCATCACCTCTTTAACAATGGTATTGTAAAGGAAACGGATGGAAAATGAAATAGAAAAACTATTTTTAATATATAAAAGTGTGTTTGTAGTGTAAAATTATAGAGGTGAAGAGGTGGGTTATGAGCTTTACAGATATCAAAAGAAAAATCGAAGAATACGACAGTATTGTCATTTATAGACATATCAGAGCAGATTATGATGCTTTAGGGTCACAATTAGGCCTGAAGTATATGATTTTAGCCAATTATCCAGAAAAAAAGGTTTATACCGCTGGTTTAGATTGGATTGAAAATCCTGAGTTTTTAGAAAAGATGGAAAATCCTAGTGAGGAAGCTTTAAAGAAATCACTGGCAATTGTATTAGATTGCTCAAACAACGAGCGTATTGATGGGCAGGAATTTGTTTTGGGTAAGGAAAGAATCAAGTTTGACCATCATACTAATTCTACTAAGCTTTCAGATTATGATTATGTGGATGAGGATGCAACTGCAACCTGTATCATATTAGCTGACTTTGCTAGAGAGATGGGCTTAAAGCTAGATAAGAAGTCATCAAGCTATCTATTGGCTGGCACATTAACTGATACTCAAAGATTAACAATTAATAATGTAACTGATAAGGATTTTGAATTAGTTGGTTTCTTATTAAAGAATGGTGCTGTGATGAATGAAGTATACAGAGCAGTATTCTCAAATTCACAAAATGAGTTTATTGCCCGCTCTAACTTAGCTGCAAAATACAAATTCTCTGGTAATAAGGCTTATGCTGTATTTAGAAATGAGGATTATGAAAAGTATAGTATTCCAATGCTAAAAGCAAAGGAAATGGTTGATCTGGTTCGTGAGGTAAGAGGGGTAGAGCAATGGATGCTGGTATATCAGGCAAACGATGGTTTATTTAATTGCTCACTAAGATCACACAATAAGCCTGTGGCACCTTTAGCTAGAAAATATGGTGGCGGTGGCCATGAGTGTGCTGCGGGTATTCCAAATCTAACGGAAGAAAAAGCAAATGAGGTTATTGAGGAGTTTTTAAAGGATTAATATCTTTTATCATTTTTCTTTAATAGAATGAACACCTGATTATCACCTTTCTATTGTTTAATAATAAAAAAGAAAGGGGTATCGGGCAAATGGATATTCAAAAGGAAATTACTGCTATCGTTAAGAAGATTACTAGCGATAAGGAGCTTTTAGAAAAGTTCAAAAAGAATCCGACAAGTGTAGTAAAGGAGTTAATTGGAGTTACTATTACTCAAGAACAGATTAACACTGTTGTTACAGCTGTTAAGGCAAAGCTAACTGCAGAAAATGTAAGTACTATTGCTAATGGATTAGGCACTTTACTAAAGAAAAACAGTAAATAGAAAAATATAAAAAGGATGATTTTTGCATATAAATTAATCATCTTTTTTAATGACTATCAATTGTCAATTTGTTTCGTTTTATTGATAAAAAGTCATATTAGTAATATAATATAAGTAGCTTTTTTAATAAATGAAGGAGAAAATAAAATGAAAAAGTTATTAGTTATCTTATTAACTGTTTGTATGGCATTATCTTTCTGTGCTTGTACTAAGGAAGAAAAGCCAGCTGAAAAGCAGACAGTTACTATCTGGCATACTTTCACAAATGCTCAGAAGGAATACCTAGAAGCTGAAGCAGCTAAGTTCAATGCAGCTCATGAAGGCGAAATTGAAGTTGTTGTAGTTTCACAGGAATACTCAGGATTCACTGATAAGGTTTATCAGGCTGTAATGGCTGATGCTGGACCAGATATTATCTTCAACTATGCATCTGAAGCAACTAAGTATATTGCTGATGATAAGGTTGTTGATTTATCAAAGTATATCTCTGCTGATTTAATCAATTCTTTAGATAAGGGTGCTCGTGAAGAAGCTTCAAGCTTAGCTGAACCTGGTATGTATGTAATGCCTCTAGTATTAACTGGACCAGTATTATTCTACAATAAGGATATCTTAGCTGAAGCAGGTGTTGAAGTTCCTACAACTTGGAGCGAATTATTAGTTGCTGCTAATAAGATTCATGCTTACAATGGCAAGTATGGCTTCGGTTTCGACTCAACTACTGATGGCGCACTATCAATGATTTATCAGACAGGTGCAACTACTTTCGATTATGACACAAATTCATGTGTATTCGATACTGCAGCTGTAAGAGCTACTTTACAGTTATGGGTTGATGGTAACGCTTCTGGTGCTTACTTATTAAATCCAACTGATAGCTATATGTCAGGTGACTTCAATTCAGGTAACTTAGCAATGTACATTGGTTCATGTGCAGGTACTCCATACTTAAGTGGTAACTGGGATGTTGCTCCATTACCTCAGACAGAGGGTGGCGTTGAATGGACTCCAGCTTGGGACCGTGGTATTATCGTATTCAAGTACAATGATGCTAGAAGTGCTGCAGCTTGCAAGTTCGTTGAATACTTCGCTTCTCCAGAAGTTAACGCTGGC
>DCGH01000035.1 GCA_002315205.1 Erysipelotrichaceae bacterium UBA1783 | reverse complement strand
GCAGCATTAATGAGAATATAGGTAACAGGATTTAATAATGCACTTAGCTTACCAACGGTTAATGAGGCATCGGTTAATTGATTATTTAAATTTTGGAATTGATTGACCTCATTTTCTTGCTGATTAAAGGCACGAATTACTCTAACACCAATCAGATTTTCTCTAGTCTGCTTTAATAATGCATCTAAACGCTTATTCACATTACCAAATAAAGGAATGGAGCGTAGCATGATTGTAAATACAATAATTAGAAGAATGGTAATAACGGTGATAAAAATTAAAGACATTCTCACAGAAATTCTTAATGCCATAAGGAAGGCACCAAAGACGATGACTGGAGATCTTAATAGTAATCTTAATGCCAGATTCAAACCACTTTGCATCTGATTCATATCGGTAGTTAAACGTGTAATTAGTGTTGAAGAGCCTAACTGATCCAGCTGACTATAGGACATAGATTGAATATGCTTAAATAGGGCTGATTTTACATCTTTTGTATAGTTTGCTGCTGTTTTGGCAGAAAAGTATTGAGCTATAATTGTACAACCAAAGCCGCCTGCAGCAAAAAGAAACATATAGATAAAGCATTTTAATATATATCCTTTATCACCGTTTGCAATACCAATATCAATAATGTTAGCAATGACAATTGGTACTAACAGTTCAAAAAAAGCTTCCATCATTTTAAATAATGGTGCAATGATGGCATATAGTGTATATTTTTTCAGAAAAGAATAGGTTTTCATTATTATCACCTCATATTTACTTATATCACAAAATAAGATATATTAAAAATATCGAAAAAGTATATTAAATATACGGAAAAAATATAGGAGCATTTATGGATGTAAAACAGCTAAAATATTTCGTAACTATTGCTAATGAAGGCAGTATTTCTGCTGCAGCAAGAAAGCTATATATGTCTCAACCCCCTTTAAGTCAGCAGATGAAGCTATTAGAGGAGGAACTAGGATGTACCTTGTTTTCTCGTGGCAATAAATCAGTTAGCCTAACAGCCCAAGGAAAAGCTTTGTATCAGAGGGCAAATGATATTCTTTCCTTAATGAAATCAACAAAGGATGAAGTAATGAAAACCGATATGGAAAGTAATATTCGTATTGGTGTTGTATCGTCTTTAATTGATTTTATCTGTGAAAGGATAGAGGCTTTTGAAAATGAAGGATTAAATACTCGTTTTGAAATAACGGAAGGAAATACATACCAGCTTTTAGATGCTTTAGATAAAGGAATGATTTCGATTGCGATTGTCAGAAAGCCTTATCCCAGCAATCAGTTTGAGCAATGCAAGATCATGGATGATGAAATTGTGGCTGTGGGAATACAACAGAAAGAGAAGATATTTTTATCAGATTTAACCAATCAGTCACTCATTGTTTATCGACGCTGGTCAGAGTATATTGAAAAGCAATTCGCGGATAAATCTTTAGAGTGTCATTTTCATTATTTAAACGATGATGCGCGAACCTCCTTGTCTTTAGCTAAAAAAGGCTTGGGTATTGCGATTGTTCCAAAAAGCTGTACCATCGATTGTGGTATGGCTGTATCAGAAATACAGGATTGTAAAATAAATTCTGAAATTATGATGCTTTATAAAAGAGAGGCTGTCACTTTGGCAGAGCAGGCGTTTGTAAAAAGTATAATGAATAGAATGAAATAGTGTATAATAGAAAGGTATAAAGAGGTGTGCATATGTTACTTACTATTGATGTTGGAAACACAAATATTTCATGTGGAATATATGATAATGATTTATTAATCGCAAAGTTCAGATTTATTACGAAGCAGACAAGAACGACAGATGAGTTAGCCTTACAATTCCATTCAATTATGGAGGTAAAGGGTATTAAGGAATCTGATGTTACAGATATTGTTTTATCTTCTGTTGTGCCAAATCTGAATAATGATTTAATTTCAGCAGTAAATACATTATTTGGTAAGGATCCATTTGTGATTGGTCCTGGTATTAAGACTGGCATTGTTGTTACAATTGAAAATCCAAAGAGTGTTGGAGCTGATTTAATTGTTGATGCAGTAGCAGCTTATGAAATGTACAAAAGAGATGTATTAGTTGTGGATTTTGGAACATGTACAAAGTTCTTGTATATCAATGAAAAGGGTGAATTCCAGTATGGTGTTTTATCTCCAGGCTTAGAAATTTATGCAAGCTCTTTATGGCAGCAGACCGCACAGCTTCCACAGGTTCAGCTAAAGAAGCCTAAAACAATTTTAGCTAGAGGTACCGTAGATTGTATGCAGGCTGGTATTGTTTATGGCTATATTGGTTTAACTGAAGGTATTATCACTCAGCTGAAAAAAGAGATTGGTCATGATTTCCCAGTATTAGGAACAGGTGGATTAGGACGATATATCTGTCCTGAAACAGATATGATTGATTCATATGATCCTGATATTGCCTATAAGGGAATGAAACTAATCTTTGAAAAGAACAAGAAATAATCTTGTGTCATTATTTGTCATAAAATTGTCAGAAAAAAAGAAATTATTTGGTTTAAAATAGTTTAAAATGATATTGTGGATTTACTAAAGGGAGGTCCACAATATTTTGGTTACTTGAAAAAGTAA
>DCGH01000104.1 GCA_002315205.1 Erysipelotrichaceae bacterium UBA1783 | reverse complement strand
CAGACATAGAGTCCTTACCACCAATGGAAGGTAACCCTAATTCATGCTGCATCTTTAATGCACCAAGAAGTGCTGCAAGAGGCTTACCCCATGACTTCTCATTATGCATTCTTTCGAAATATTCCTGATAAGAGAATCTCATCTTATCATATCTTGCACCTGCGGCAACAACCTTACTACAAGCTTCTACGATTGCATATTCAGAACCATGATATGGGCTCCACTTTGCAATATATGGATTATAACCAAATGCCATAATAGATGCGGCATTTGTATAAGCATCCTTAACTGGAAGCTTCTGAACAGAAACCTGAGTTTCAGACTTCTGATACTTTCCACCAAATGGCATTAATACTGTTGATGCTCCAATTGTTGCATCAAACATTTCAATTAATCCCTTCTGACTTACTACATTATTATCTGTTAAAGTATCAATAACCTTAGCCTTGATATCCTTATTTTCCTTAACAAATGGGTTCTTATCAGTAACTGGATTAATTTCAGCCTTAGCGAAATGATCAGCACCTGCAGAATCGATGAATGCTCTTGAGATATCAACAATTCTTCTACCCTTATAATTCATTACTAGTCTTGGCTCTTTTGTAACAACTGCTACTCTAGTAACCTCAACATTTTCTTCATGACAATACTTAATGAATTCCTCAACATCCTTAGGCTCAACAACTACTGCCATTCTTTCCTGTGATTCAGAAATTGCTAATTCAGTAGCATTTAATCCTGAATACTTAGTAGGAACTGCATCTAGTGAAATTTCAAGTCCATCAGCCAATTCACCGATTGCTACTGAAACACCACCAGCACCGAAGTCGTTTGACTTCTTAATTAATCTTGTTACATCAGGTCTACGGAATAAATGAGAAATCTTTCTTTCCTCTGGAGCGTTACCCTTCTGAACCTCAGATGAGCAAACCTCGATAGACTTTGTTGTATGCTCCTTCGATGAACCAGTAGCACCACCAATACCATCACGGCCTGTTCTACCACCAAGTAATAAAATGATATCACCAGCAGCTGGAGACTCACGACGAATTACATCAGCCTTAACAGCACCAACTACAGCACCAACCTCTAATCTCTTAGCAACATAATTATCATGATAGATTTCTCTTACATGAGTTGTTGCTAAACCAATCTGATTACCATATGAAGAATAACCATGAGCTGCCTTAGTAGAAATAATTCTCTGAGGTAGCTTACCAGTTAATGTATCCTTAACATCTAAATAAATATTACCAGCACCAGTAACACGCATTGCCTGGTAAACATAAGCACGTCCAGAAAGTGGATCACGGATCGCTCCACCTAAGCAAGTTGAAGCACCACCGAATGGTTCAATTTCTGTTGGATGGTTATGAGTTTCGTTCTTAAACTGTAATAACCACTTTTCAGGCTTGCCATCAACATCGATTGTTACGAAAATTGAACAAGCATTGTTTTCTTCTGATTCCTCTAAATCATCAAGCTTACCAATCTTCTTTAGGTATCTTGCACCGATTGTACCTAAATCCATTAAGCAAAGCTTCTTTGATTCTCTATTTAAATCCTTACGAATCTTATAATATAAATCTAATGATTCCTCCATTTCACTCTTCATGAATGATTCAGAAACATTGATTTCAGTTAATATTGTATTGAATGTTGTATGACGGCAATGGTCAGACCAATAAGTATCAAGAATTCTTAATTCTGTTTCCCAAGGGTCTCTACCTTCAACCTTGAAATAATTAACAACACACTCTAGGTCATCAGCATTCATAGCAAGACCCATTGTCTTACAGTAATCTGCCATATCAGCCTTAGTCATCTTAGTGAAGCCCTCTAATACAACTACTGGCTTAATATCAGCCTGCTCTAAATCTGTTAGGTCTGCTAAATTCTTTTCTCTAGCCTCAACAGCATTGATTAAATACTTCTTTACTCTAGCTACATCAGTATCAGAAATATCATCATCTAAAATAATAATCTTTCCACTTCTGATATTTATATTTGCATTAGGGTCAATTAGCTTAACGCAGTCAATAGCTGAAGAAGCTCTTTGATCAAACTGACCAGGTAAGAATTCAATAGCGATATACTTCTTATCCTTTAAATCTAGCTCATATGTAACTAAGTCAGTTACTACCTCACCAAATACCTGGTACTTAGCCTTTTCAACTAAGTCCTTTGAAAAGCCAAATAAATCATAAACGTTAACGTATCTTAAATCCTTAAGCTTTAGGTTAAGGTTAAGATTAAGCTCAGCCTGTAATGACTTAGCTTCAACCTGATAATTTTTGTACTTTTCAACAAAAATACGATAATTCATAATTATTTCCCCCGTGTTTTTTATTTTTTGTTCTTGCCTTTTAATGTAATTAAAAGCCCATTAAAAAACAAAAGACAGCCTTCTTTTCGGTGAAAAAAGCTGCCTTTAATTGCATTTAAAAAATCTATCAAAATTTGATAGCCCATGATTATTAACTTGCATCATTGTAAAATTCATAATTAACTCCGATCCAAGTAAGTCTCACTAGTTTAATATATTGGTAGTCCTGTAATTTAAGGTTTCAGGGTAGAGACTTGCTTTCCATATTAAAGCTGATATACCAACATACATTTTTTATTTTAACATAATACTTACCAAAGGTAAACATAAAAAACTAATGTAAAACGCTTTACTTTCTATATGATTTTATTATCAAAAATTTAAATAAAATATCTTTTTTTGGCATTATATTTTTTCTAATTAAATATTTCATAGAAAAATTGACAAGCAATTAACTAATTGCTAAAATTATATATGAAATTTTGATATATAAGAAGGAGATTTTTTATGGCTAAGGTAGGCATAGTAATGGGTAGCGATTCTGATCTTGAGATCATGAGCAAGGCTGCTGAAATATTAGAAAAGTTTGGTATTGATTATGAAATGACAATCATTTCAGCACATAGAATGCCAGATGTATTTTTTGATTACGCAAAGGAAGCTGAGGCAAAGGGCTTCAAAGTAATTATTGCAGGTGCTGGTGGAGCAGCTCATTTACCTGGTATGTGTGCAGC
>DCGH01000036.1 GCA_002315205.1 Erysipelotrichaceae bacterium UBA1783 | reverse complement strand
TAAGGGTAACCCTGATAACCACACAATAAAGACTCTCCATCCTTAGTATAGTAGCCACTATAATATGGAATATCATATACTTTTTTACCATTAGAAAACTCAAAGTTAAAGCTATCGCCAAAATCATTTCCTAATTGTGCAAAATCCTGTAAGGATATCTTGGCAAATACCCCGCCAAAGGTTGTTTCCAGCTGTGTCTTATATGGTCCCATCTTCTATACCCCCATAACTATCATGCCTCTCTATTATAACAAAAATGGAGATTACTCTCCATTTTATATTTCACTATTGTGGCAATTTACCATAGCCAGTTTCTTCAACCAGATATTGACCATCTTCAGATAAAATGAATTCAATCATTTTTTTAACATTAGGATTATCATTTCCTTTTAATGTCATCAAGCATAAATTTGTGGTCAATGGATAACTGCCATTACTAATATTTTCTCGTGTTGGACTAATCCCTTCAATCTGTAAAATCTTTACATTCTTTTCCTGGTTTAAACCCTCTAAGAAATATCTGAAGGTATAGCCAATAGCCCCATCCTCATTATTATACTGCGCCACATTTTCAATGATTTCTCCCATAGAAGAAATCGTTTCATAGGTTTGTGGTTGCTTCAATTCAGTATCTGCCATGAAATACTGCATCATAGTTTGAGAGCCTGAGCCCTCCGGTCTTTGGAAAGCAATAATTTCTTGATTCTTACCACCAACTTCAGACCAGTTTGTAATTTTTCCACTATAAATATCCTTTAATTGTTCAATCGTCAAGCTATCCACAGGATTATCTGCTTCCACAAAGAAGACAAAGCCTTCCTTACCAATTGGTGTAACAACAACCTCTACCCCTGATTTCTGAGCATATTCTAGTTGGGTCTTGGAAGGTCTTGCACCAAAGAACAAATCAATCTCTTTTTCAACTAAACGATAAAAACCAGATACGGAATTTGTAAAGGTCACAATTTTACCATTTTCATAATCATAGCTACTATTTAGTGCATCCCTTTCAATATCTTCTATGCCAACATAAACTGCCTTTGCAATAGAAGCATATAATGGATAGCAAGCTTCAGCACCATCCATGATTGGCATTTGCTCTGTGATCTGCAAATCAGCAGTATGATTTAGCGTTACAAGCTTTGAGTTTTTAGCATACACTGTATAATCCGTAAAATCAGTGCTTGAATATCCATGCATATATTTAAAACCATGCCCTGAATACTTGATTTCATCACGATTTGAATATAAATATCCATCAACCATTGTAAATACAACTAGTATTGTCAACAGAGGTACAAATGTCTTTTTACTAAATATCTTTTTACCAATCAGAATCATCTCAAAAGCAATAGAAACAATCAACCCCATAAAACCATAGGCAAATCCAAGTATTGTCTTCTTCATTAAGCTCATAACCCCAATCAGCAAAGCATATGGTGGTATAGCTATAGCCGCATCAATAACAATTCGACCATTGATATTTCCATTATCTTTTACCATTAATGCTGTAAATACAGATAGAGCAATCAATAATAAAACAACCTGTATTTTAATTATTGATTCATCAATCCATTTTTTCAAAATGAGATTTCCAATAGCTATTACAATAATGACTGCTAATGCTGAAAGAATATTACCCACTAAAAAGCCTGCCAGATAAAGCTGGCAGATAATACCAAAAAAAGCTGCAATGAATTGAATTAACAGATAAAAGACAAAAACTTTTCCTGTCCTAATAAGATATTTCTTCATTTTAACTCCTGTTATTTTACTTTTTCAAACACAAATTCATTATTTGTAGACAGTTGTTCTTTAAAGATGTAGCCCAAACGATTGAAGTTTTTGATTTCTTCCACATCCTCAATCTGATTTTCAGCCATATAACGTACCATCTCACCTCTTGCCATTTTAGCATAGGTTCCTTTGGTAACCATCTTTCCTTTGACATTTTCTACAAAGCTTATGGTGATAAAGCGATCTTGAGGGCCTAAATACTTTCTGATGCATTTGGCATACTCATCGCTAGCTAAATTAATGATGATATGATCCTTATCCTTTATTGACTGATATAATTCATCACTCCAGAAATCATAAAGATTTTTAAATTGGTCAATCTTCAAATCTGCCTGCATCTCTAAACGATAGGGTCTAACACCATCCATTGGCTTTAATGCTCCATAGAAAGCTGAAAGAATTCTTAAATGCTCATTAACGTAGTCTAATTCCTGTTGTTGCAAAACATCAGCAGACAAATATTTGAACGCAATCCCATCATAGCTAAAGATTGCTGCAGATAACCCTGAATATAAATCCATATGTGATAAACGCTCGATATTCTCTTCCACAATAGAATCGTTACATTTCCAGATTTCCTTAAGCTGATGGGAATCCTTCTGCTTTAAAACAGCCAGTATCTTTTCCGTTTTTTCCAAATGCTCTGGCAAAGACTGATATTCAAAATAATCATTATTTACTACCATTTTCTTTGCTGGAGATAAAATAATCCTCATTAGATTTCTCCCAGCATTCTTTCGCCATCTTCAGCAGCCTTTACCTTCTCATCTGCCTTAATAATGATACCTTCTTCATTAATTAAATAGGTTGTTCTGACCACACCCATACTCACCTTACCATAAAGCTTCTTTTCCTTCCAGACATCGTATGCTTCAATAGCAACTCTTTCCACATCAGAAAGAACCTTGAATCTTAATCCATACTTTTCCTCAAATTTCTTATGTGAAGCTACAGAATCCTTGCTGACACCTAGTACCTCTACACCCTTTTCTAAGAATAATGGATATCTTTCAGAGAAACTGCAAGCCTGAGCGCTGCATCCTGAGGTATTGTCCTTTGGATAGAAATATAAAATTAGCTTCTTTCCCTTATAATCTGACAATTTATGAATCACACCATCCTGATCTGGCAACTCAAAATCTGGTGCCTTGCTTCCAACCTTTAACATATGATTTCCTCCTGTTTTATTATAAATATCATACCTTTTTTCCAACAAAAAAGGTAGATGATATCTACCTTCATTGTTTCATTTTTCTAACACATTACATGTTTTTTGCAGCAACAATATCTACTCCTGTTCCTAAAATATCAGCAACAACAACATCACCAACACGAATTGGTGAAGCCACTGTCACTGTAGCTAATGACTTTGCAGCTTCAATTAGCTTTGCCTTTGGTAAAGGCTTTGCGGATTTTACAGGTAGCATATGATGAATTGCTCCTGTAATCTTTACAGTTGTAGTTAATACTCTTGTTGGATTTAATAGCTCATTTTTACCATATTCTGCTCCAATAGGACAATGATTACCAGTTACAGCATAATCATTATTCTCATCTACCTGTAAATGACATCCTCTAGGACAACCAATACATACTAATTCAATCATATTTTAGTCCTCCACTACTCTAACAGAAATAAACTCTGTTTTTCCCTCAAGCATCTTTACTGGAACAGAAATCTTCTGCAATTCTCCTGGTGTAATATACTCTCTGTTAAATTTACAGATTAGATTACCATTCTTATCTAAAACCTCAATATGGCACTTGCCAAATACTCTATTGACTCTAAATGAGATTTCAACCAGCTTACCTGATAATGGTGTATGAATATGCTGTGGTACTGTATAGGTAACATTTGGAATTGGCTTTACCGCAATCTCTCCAGCATACTCTGGCTTATTTAAGACATATTCTGCTGCTGCCTTAGCTGCCTTCTTTGCTTCTAAAGCAACGTTATCTGCCAAGTCATGAACCTGAACAACATTACCAGCACAGAAGATACCTTCGATAGATGTTTCCATATTTTCAAATACCTTAGGGCCTCTGGTTCTGCCATCAATTACAATACCTGCCTGCTTACTTAGCTCATTTTCAGGAATTAAACCAACAGACAATAATATGGTGTCACAATCAAACTCCATTTCAGTTCCTGGGATTGGCAGGAAATGATCATCAATCTTTGCAACAATGACCTTTTCAACTCTGTTTTCACCCTTAATAGAAGTAATTGTATGAGATAAGTATAGAGGAATATTGAAATCCTCTAAGCACTGCTTAATGTTTCTCTGTAAGCCTGCACTATATGAATTGATTTCTACACAAGCTAAAACCTTTGCACCCTCTAATGTCATTCTTCTAGCCATGATCAATCCGATATCACCACTACCTAAAATGACAACACGCTTACCAACACAATAGCCATCCATATTCATGTATCTCTGTGCTGCTCCAGCAGTAAATACACCGGCACCACGATCACCAGGGGTAGAAATAGCTCCTCTTGTTCTCTCTCTACAGCCCATGGCTAATAAAACAGACTTTCCTTCTAAGGTCTGATAGCCATCCTTATTAATAACCTTTACCTTATGATCTGGAGTAATTTCCAATACCATCGTATCAGATAAAACCTCAACATTAGTATTCTTTAATAATTCAATAAACCTTCCAGCAAATTCAGGACCAGTTAACTCTTCCTTAAATAAATGTAATCCAAATCCATTATGGATACACTGATTTAAAATACCACCTAGCTCCTTATCTCTTTCAATTAAAAGGATTTTCTCTAATCCTGCTTCTGTAGCAGATACAGCAGCAGATAAACCTGCAGGACCAGCACCAATAATAATTAAATCATACATACTAGTATTCTCCTTTCTTTGCTTCAGTCAATAGTATATTAGAACCTTCCTTATCCTTTAAAATTTCATTATATTCAATATTCAGCTTTTCCTTTAAAATCATTGCAACCTTCTCACCACAGAAGCCACCCTGACATCTTCCTAAGCCAGCTTTTACTCTGCGCTTAATACCATCAATAGATCTTGGTGGAATTGGTGTATCAAATGTTGCAAGAATTTCTCCTTCAGTAACTGTTTCACAACGACAGATGATTCTGCCAAAGCTTGCATCCTTTTTAATCAGTTCATTCTTTTCTTCGTCAGATAAGCTCATAAATTTTAAGCGTTTGCGTGTTTCACAATAGCTTTCCTTCTTTGTAGACTGCTCTTTTTCAACAATCCAGCTGGCAACATCCTTACCGATTGCTGTAGAGCTTGATAAACCAGGAGAAGCCATACCAGCTAAATTATAAAAATTCTTTACCGATTTACTTTCCTCTACAATAAAGTCACCACGATCACTTCTAGCTCTAATACCAGCGAAATTTCTGATGTTTTCTCTGAAATTTAAAGAAGGAACCTGCTTTAATGCCATTTCTCTCACTGAATTTAAAGCATAAGCAGTTGTAGAACGATCCTCACGATCCACGATTTCTGCATCTGGTCCAACAACTAAATTACCACCAACAGTTGGAGTTACAGCGCAACCCTTTCCCTTTGTACTAGGACAAGGGAATAAAGTCTGTGGTGCTTTATAGCCCTCACACTTATCTAATAAGTAGTATTGTCCTCTTACTGGAGTGATAGTAAACTCCTTTTCACCGATTAATTCAAATACCTTATCGGCATTTACACCTGTTGCATTAATGATATATTTACTCTGATACTGATTCTGGTTTGTAGTAATGGTAAATATACCACTTTCATCCTTGCTGATTGCTTCTACACGATTACTTAAAAACAGCTCCATACCATTTTTGACAGCTGTTTCAGCAAGTGCAAGTCCTAATTCCCATGGGCTAATAATCGCTGCGGTTGGTGCATATAATGCAGCCACAACATCCTTAGATGTTTCTGGATTCATTTGCTTAACCTCATCAGCATCTAGGATTTTTAATCCTTCAACACCATTCTCTAAGCCTCTTTCATACAGACGCTTTAATGTTGAAATATCATCCCTGGAGAACGCTAAAACCATAGAACCATTCTGTTTATATGGAACATCCAGCTTCGCACAGATTTCCTTTGTCAAAACAGCACCCTCAAGATTATATTTTGCCATTAATGTGCCTGGCTTTGCATCGTAGCCAGCATGAATAATTGCAGCATTTGACTTAGTAGTTCCATTTGCTACATCATTATATGCCTCCAGCATAGCAATCTTCAGATTGTACTGCGACAAGAAATAAGCTACTGAAGATCCCACAACTCCAGCACCAATTATTATTACATCATACATATTGAAATACTTCCTTTATAATATTATAGCACCTCTATTAGTGAAATAATATAGTTTTTGCACAAGTGAAAAAATGCACAAATGAAAAAAGAAAGGGTTTACACCAACGTCATTAAGTTAAGATAAAAACGTAACATAAGATCTATACAGAAATGTATGGGTCTTTTTTTTGAGAATAATATGTTAAAAACGCTTGACAAATATATCAAATCGCGGCGCTCCGTTACACTCCGCGCTTTCTTTAAGAAGGTGTAGGAGGTCATAAAACATGA
>DCGH01000058.1:3758-3892 GCA_002315205.1 Erysipelotrichaceae bacterium UBA1783 | reverse complement strand
GTAACCTCAAATCCCTTATAGGCAATCTGAGAAGCAATCTGGCTACCCTGTGTACCAGCACCGGCAACCGTAACCTTTTTAATGTCTTCTAATTTCATAAATTCTTCTTTCTATATCTGATTTCTTATCAGATC
>DCGH01000058.1:0-3705 GCA_002315205.1 Erysipelotrichaceae bacterium UBA1783 | reverse complement strand
AAAAAGATATTTTTTTCACAATATAAAAAGGAACAGATTAACCTGTTCCTTAAATTTTTTTAGAAATGATGTCTTTCATCAAAATTAGTGTACATTTCACAGAATCTTGCCGCGAAGCTTGGCTCTAAGCCAGCAGCATATAAATGAGAAATATCCCCGAAGCTTGCCATTCTGAAATTAGCAATACCCTTGTCTCTTTCCTCTGTATTTAGGATTGTTACTGAGCTAGGAGCAGCACACATATTATGCCAAAGAATCATTGGTGAAACATTCATAATATGGCTTAATAGAACGCATTCTATGCCGAAATGACAGAATAGCACTACTGTATCATTATTAGCATTTACGGCCTTGTAGAAGGTCTTAAAACGCTTGTAGCCATGCTTCTCTAATAGATTATCAAAGTTGCTAATAACCCACTTGTAATCCTCTATCGCAAGCATATCTGCATCACTGGCCCATTTATCCTTATCAAAGAAGGCTTCATTGACCATCCAATGCTTTGGCTTAAAATCCCAGGCTCTGCCAATACCATAATCACCATGAATTGCTTTACCCTCAAACTCTCTTAGCCATTGGATTGTCTTAACCTCAATGTCCTTATCCTGCATAGCAATTTCGCAGGTTTTTTTTGCTCTGCCTAATGGAGAACAATATGCGTAGTCCACCCTCATTTTATTTATTCTTTCTCTTAATGCTTCAGCTTCCTTCATTCCTGCTTCAGTAATTGAATCAATAGAATAATCGGGTTCAGCATGTCTGATAATTACTAGCTTCATAACGTCCTCCTTATTCAAAGTACGTTTTATATTATATCAAAATATTATTATCTATTACTATAATTAAATAGATATTTTACAACTGATTTTTATTGAAATTAGGTATATAAAAAGGCTAAAATATATAGAGCGAAAGGAAGTGAGCAATAATATGGGACCGGACGATAATATACCACTATGTTATGGAAATTATGTTTTTCTTAATGTTGCTCACAAAAAGCACTAATCATTAAAATAACATATGGATCCATCTATTAAAAAAACAAAAAAAATATAGAAGGAGTTTATAAATATGGATGATAAGCATTTAACAAATCCTGAATATGTTCAGGAGATTATTGATTTAATTAATACCGATATATCAAAAGAAGAGCTTGAAAAGATTATTTCAAATTACCACTATAGCGATATTGCCGATGCATTAGAAAAGATTGAGCCAGAAAAACGTCATAAGATTTATGATGTTGTTTCAGATGATGAAATGGCTGAAATTTTAGCATACGTTGAAGATTGTGATATTCTGTTTGCTGAAATGGATACTCAGACAGCTGCCGATATCCTTTCTGAAATGGACTCTGACGATGCCGTTGATATCTTAGAAGGATTAGATGATGAGGTTGAGGATAAGATCATCGAATTAATGGATGATGAATCAGCAGAAGATATCGAATTAATCCAATCTTATGATGAAGAAGAAATTGGTAGCAGAATGACTACTAACTACATCGAAATCAATAAGAATATGTCAATTAAGGATGCAATGCGTTCCTTAACAAAGCAAGCGCAGGAAAATGACAATATTTCTACGATCTATGTTACTGATGATGATGGCAAGTTCTATGGTGCCATTGACCTGAAGGATTTAATTACTACTAAAGATGGTGTACCATTAGAAACAATCATCACTAACAGCTACCCTACAGTTTACGACCATGAGCTAATCAGTGATCTATTAGAAGACTTAAAGGATTACGCTGAAGATTCATTCCCAGTATTAAACAAGGAAGATCATATTATTGGTATCATCACATCTCAGGATATCATCGAAGTAGTAGATGAAGAAATGTCTGATGACTACGCAAAACTAGGTGGTTTGTCTAGTGAAGAAGATTTAAATGAATCAACATTTGCATCAGTAAAAAAGAGAATCCCTTGGCTAATTGTATTATTATTCTTAGGTATGGGTGTTTCTTCCGTAGTAGGTATTTTCGAACAGGTTGTTGCGATTATTCCAATCGTTATCTGCTTCCAGTCTTTAATCTTAGATATGAGTGGTAACGTAGGTACACAATCCTTAGCTGTTACGATTCGTGTGTTGATGGATGAAAACATTGGTCCAAAGGAAAAGATAAAGCTAATCTTTAAGGAAGTACGCGTTGGATTTACGAATGGTTCATTATTAGGTCTATTAGCTATAACATTTATCACAATGTATGTACACTTCTTTAAGGGACAGGCCTGGTTCTTCTCTTTCATGATTGCGGTATGTGTTGCTGTAGCATTAATCATTGCGATGGTTATTTCTTCATTTGTTGGAACCATTGTTCCAATTATCTTCAATAAATTAAATATTGACCCAGCCGTAGCTTCAGGACCATTGATTACAACGATCAATGACTTAGTAGCTGTTGTCTGCTACTATGGTATGGCTTGGTTATTACTAATTGAAGTTTTCAAGCTTGTATAGAAAATTAAGGAGCACTGCTCCTTTTTTTTCACCCATTTGGGTAATTGTAGATTTGAATTGACTTTGTTAATATAAGACAAAGGATGGTGATTGTTATGAAAAAACTTATTGCCTTTTTACTCATTTTTCTATTCATTGCTTTATCAGGTTGTACACCTACAAATAATACTGACCCAGGCTTTTCTTTAAAAGCTACCAGCAATACCCAGGCATATATCTATCATCGCGAAAGCAAATTCGCCTTCTCAGTTGAACCAGAAAATGCCAAAGGGGATGTAACCTATCAATGGTCAATTAATACCTCTGTTGTAAGCAGTGAATCATCACAGACTGTAATTATATTAGAGAACGTGACTGGAAATACGCTTACCAGCGATGATCTGATTTATCATTTTGGTATATCCTCAGAAACTGGTGGAACTGATTATTATGTTAACTTACTTACTCAAATTGCTGATCCAGGAACATCCTTCAACATTTCCTGCAATGCAACAAATAATGGTCAGAAGGACGCTGTTATGTTTTATGTAGAGCTAAATACAGATGGCACAAAGGACCCTAACTACAATGAGGACAGCAGCTTCTATATTGATATTGATCAGGGTGAAGAAATCACCTATAAAGAATTCCTTCGTCCATTAACAGTTGATGCTATAGCATATAATTATAATGGTGAGGTTAGCTACCATTGGTATGAAACAACGGATGGATCTTATAATCCTGATAATCCTTTAGTATCTGATCCATATTTCACTCTTCCTAGAAGAGGTAAAGGAACATACAAATACGTCTGTGTTGCAAGTAATGAGGATAATTATTGGTCTAAACAGATTACCATTCATTATGGCGATGTTCTTGAAAGCAGCAAGGAATTTATTGATGCTTACCAAGGAAGCTATTCTGACAAAAAGCAAAGCGTATCCTTCTACAACAAAAATGGCAAAAGCTATTTTGAATTTACTGGTTTAAACAATAAGAAAGAAATTATTAAATATAAAGGTGAAGTCATTGAATGGAAAGAGAGTGACTTATGTGCTATCGTCACTATTAAGATCACTGACTACTCTATCAATGATGATCCATGTCATCCAAAGAATGACACCTTCCAGTTTGTGATTTATGAAACCTCTGGCTATAATAAGCTACAGATTGTTCCAACCTATGAAGCTGTCGATTATGGATTCATCGTTGAAAACATTCATATCACAGTTAATTAAAGGGGCTGTAAAGAAATAGATT
>DCGH01000066.1:2094-3122 GCA_002315205.1 Erysipelotrichaceae bacterium UBA1783 | reverse complement strand
AATCTCTGATATAGCTCTTTTAATATATGTCATGGTATACCTCCGACTAATCTAAAGTATAGACTTATTATAGTCGAAACAATAACAATTGTAAAGAATGACTAATCTAAAATGCATTTTTTATATAGCCGCTAAATTAAGAGCTATATCATTCTCTCAAAATTGTTTTTCTCACAGAATAGATTTAAATCATAGTTAATCATAACTAATTGTTTCAACACATGCTTATAATTTACTTAAAATATACTCAAAAAAGCAAGAAAAATTAAATGCTGTGGCAAAAATAAGGAAAGCGTTTCCAAAAAATCTTGCTACCAAAAGTTAAAACACTTATAATGAAAATAGAAGTAAATAAAACAATTTAAATGGAGGGAAATATGAAAAAACTTTTAGCTGTTTTATTAGCAATTTTAATGGTATTTTCTCTAGCTGCTTGTGGCAGTAAGGAAGATCCAACTCCAGCAGAAAAGAGCAAGAAGGAACAGGCTCAGGAAGCTGGCAAGATTACTATCGCTAACGTAGTAAATGGTACATTAGGTGATAAGTCATTCTTCGATTCTGGTGAAGAAGGAATCCAGATGATCAATAGAGACTTCGGTGATAAGGTTTATGGTGAAACTATCGAATTAACTTACGATACTTCATTATGGGCAACTGGTCTTGAAAATGTATTCAAGCAGGGTTGGGACGTTATCATTTGTGGTACTTATGATATGAAGGAATACGTTATTTCATTAATGGCTGATTATCCTGATCAGAAGATTTGGTTCTACGATGAAGAATGGAACTTCTCAGATCCAGATGGATGGCAGTATGCTCCAACTGATAACCTATATGCTATGATGTTCGCTCAGAACGAAGGTTCATTCGTTGTTGGTTACATGGGTGCTATGCTAACTAAGACTAACAAGATCGCTTTCATGGGTGGTATGGATAATACTGTTCTTGATGACTTCTATGTTGGTTATGCAAATGGTGCTAAGTACTACAATGAAGCAGTAGATGTAAACTTATCTTGGATGAACTCC
>DCGH01000066.1:0-2084 GCA_002315205.1 Erysipelotrichaceae bacterium UBA1783 | reverse complement strand
AATTCAATGATCCTTCAACTGGTAAGGACGTTTCTCAGGGCTTATACAAGAATGGTTACGATGTTGTATTCGCATGTGGTGGCCAGGCTGGTTTAGGTGGATTCGACCAGGTTATTACTGAAGACGAAGGCAAGTGGATTATTGGTGTAGATGGTGACCAGGGTGCTTATTTCGCATCATTAGGTGATGCTACTTCTACAGCAAAGGCTAACAGAACTATCACTTCTATGAAGAAGAACGTTAATGTTGGTTTCTATGAAGCATGCAAGAAGATGTTAGAAGGTAAGTTAGAATATGGCAAGAACGTTAAGTTAGGCTTAGATGGTGGTTATGTTTCATACGCTATCACTGATACTACTAAGGCTTTATTCACAGCTGAACAGTTAGCTGCAATCGACCAGGTTGTTGCTGATATCATTTCTGGTAAGATTGATCCAGGTTCAGCATTCGGTCAGGCTGATGGATGGTTCACAAATACATTCGTTCCAGCTCATGACAGCACTAAATAATTAATAATCATTTAACTTTAAACAAATAATATTAATTAGCCTGTATAGGTAATGACTAACCTCTAGTATTCTTATCAATGGGTACTAGAGGTTTCGTTTTAGATAGAAGTATTTTAAAAGGAGATAGGATATGGATAATTATCTTGTCATGAAAGACATCACAAGAGTCTACAACAATGGTATTATCGCTAACGATAAGGTAAATTTCTCAGCTGCTAAGGGAGAAATTCACGCTATCTGTGGTGAAAATGGCGCTGGTAAGACGACATTAATGAAGATGCTTTTCGGTATTGAACAGCCAGATGAGGGCCAGATTATCATTAAGGGTGAAGAGGTAAAGCTTTCTAGCCCAACTAAGGCAATTGAAGCTGGTATCGGTATGGTGCATCAGCATTTTATGCAGGTACCATCATTAACCGTTGCTGAAAACATTATTTTAGGTATTGAACCTACAAAGGGCTTAACATTTGATATGGATAAGGCAGTTGAGATGACTAAGGAGGTCTGCGATAAGTATGGCTTCAATATTGATCCAAAGGCTAGAGTTATGGATATCACTGTAGGTGTTAAGCAGAAGGTTGAAATTGTTAAGGCTTTAGTAAAGGGCTGTGACATTTTAATCTTAGATGAACCAACTGCGGTATTAACTCCACAGGAAACTACAGAGCTATTTGCACAGCTAAAGGTGCTAAGAGAAAGTGGATGTACTATCATCTTTATTTCTCATAAACTTAACGAAGTAAAGGAATTGTGTGACCGTGTTACTGTTATCAGAAAGGGTCGTACAATTGGCGTATATAATGTTGCTGATGTAACAGAGGCAGATATTTCCAGAGCAATGGTTGGTGTGGATGTAGAGCTACAGGTAGCTAAGGATCCTGCTCAGCCAAAGGGAAATGTTTTAACAGTAAAAGATTTAGGTGTATTCAATGCTATTGGTAAGAAGGTAGTTAAGAATGTTTCATTCTCTGTAAGAGAGGGTGAAATCTTAGGTATTGCTGGTGTTGAAGGTAATGGACAGAGAGAAATGCTGGATGCTATTACTGGTTTAGGCAGCTATAAGGAAGGCAGCATTGATTTATTAGGTCAAGAGGTTGGAAAGCAGAATATCAAGCAGCTTAGAAAGCTTGGCTTAGTTCATGTTCCAGAGGACCGTATGACATTAGGTATCGCTGCAAATATGTCTATTAAGGAAAATATGGTAGCGGATAAGATGGATGATCCTTCTTTAGCAGGAAAGTTCTTCCTAAAGCTTAAGGATATCAAGAATACTACTGATAAATGGATTGAGGAATACAGAGTATTATGTAAGAATGGCGAGCAGCCAATCTCAGGCTTATCAGGTGGTAATATCCAGAAGGTTGTAGTTGCTAGAGAATTTACAAGCTATAACAGATTAGTTGTTGTTGACCAGCCAACTCGTGGTATTGACGTTGGTGCTTCAGAATTCATCAGAGAACGTTTAGTTAAGATGAGAGATGAGGGAAGAGCAGTATTACTAAATAGTGCTGACCTTGGAGAATTAATGAATTTATCAGATTCTTTAATTGTTATGCATGGTGGCGAAATCGTTGC
>DCGH01000010.1:11775-12990 GCA_002315205.1 Erysipelotrichaceae bacterium UBA1783 | reverse complement strand
ATTCATATTATTCCTGACCTATATTCCAAAGCTCAACTTAAACAATTTAAAGGTAAGATAGAAATTTTATAGGAGCTGTAAAGAAATAAATTTCAGTGATGAGATTTAGGAGCTACGGCTCCTTTTTCTTTAGCCATAAGAACAAATTAATAAAAAAAAGCCATTTTATGGCATACTGAAAAGGAAAACAGGCTTGTTTTCAAAAAATTTAGTTCAAATGCTTAACAGCAACAATCGGTTCTATTTTTCTTCATATGGTATTTCATTAAATTATAACCACAAGAAATCATCATAATTTCAAGATTTACGGATTTTAGTCCTCTTCTAACAATTCTTTTATATTTTCTATCCTCTTTAAGAATGCCAAAGGTACCCTCAGATTGAATAGAACGATTCATTCTTAGGAGTGCACCTTGAATGGATTCAAGATTCTCTATAACTTCTTTATGATATGAGGTTAGCTCCTCATTTACAGTAATTATTCGATTGCCTTCCGATTTATGGCATTGAGCCTTAAAAGGACAATTAGAACAATCCTCGCATACATATTTTTCTTCCTCACGACCGTACTTATTTCCTTTTACAGGTACCTTCTTGAGAAATTGAAACTTTTTATTATTAGGACATAGGAGATTTCCATCGACATCTTTTTTAAAATTCACAGGACGAAATGGGTCATTATGATATTTCATGTCTGTAGTTTCCTTTTTATAAGCACCAAACTTCATGAAAAGCCCCATACCATTCTTTTTACAATAGATATAATTATTTAATGAACCATAACCAGCATCCGCAACAGGAAACTTAGGATAGCATCCATAGGTCTTATGATATTTCTCCATTAACGGAACAAAACAATCCATATCAGAAGCGTATTGGTTAATATCCGCTACTGCGATATATTCATCGCAAATGCCAAATTGAAGATTATATGCAGGAAGTAACTGATCATTCCCCATATAATCTCTTTTGATTCTCATAAATGTAGCATCCTTATCTGTTTTAGAAAAGCTGTTTCTTTTATCTCCGCAAATTTCTATTTTAATGGCATATTCTTTGAGCTTGTCTAAATACTCTACTAAAAGCTGATAATAACGCTGATGAATTGATTTTCTATGACCTTTACCGTGAACAAAGGTAGAAGCATCAATAGAGAATCTTTTTTGATAATCCGCTGCAATAATTTCAAGATATTCAATTGTATATTCCTCACGG
>DCGH01000010.1:0-11760 GCA_002315205.1 Erysipelotrichaceae bacterium UBA1783 | reverse complement strand
CTGTCATATCGATAACATTCGAAGCATAAAACCTCATCATTAATTTTATCGATAAGATCAGTAATCTTTTTATATAGTCTTAATCTGCTTGTTAGACAAGCATTTTTCCAAACCCATGTATATTTATTCGCATTTGCCTCTATCTTCGAACCATCAATATAAATGTGTTCTAAGTCAACATGGTCTTTTTCAAAAATTACCTTATTAATCTCATTGAATATATTTTCAATAGTATCCATCAAATAATGATTCATAAAATTATCAATCGTCATATGAGAGGGGAACGAGTTCTCATGTCTTAAGAGCCAACGGAAACGAATGTCATTAACACATTGGCTAGCAAGCTTTCTAGTTGAAATATAACCATTTATCATAAATCCAAATAAGACTACTCTTAACATTGTAAGATTATTAAATCCGATACGACCTCTTGGGTCTTCCTTATCTGATTTTAGGTACTGTTCTAACTTACACTCCTTTAGTACCTCTTCAAATGTATAAAGTGGATCAGAAAAACTAATAATTGTTTCTAAATCTAGTGGTAATCTTAGTTGAATTGGTGTACAATATCCATTGGTTAGGTGGATATTATTTAAGTTTGAATTCATCAAGTTTTCCATACTTAAATTATACCAAAAAAAGAGGTCCATTCCCAGATTTTACTCTAGGTTTGAACCTCTTTTTTGTCTTATATTGGGCTGTTTATTTTTTTACAGCCCCTTCTATTCTTCATCCTATTTCAGTACTATTTTCAATTTAAAATAGTTATTACTTCGCTAATTCCTTTGCCTTAATCATCTGATAATCTAAGGTAGCCTTGTTGTTCTGCCACTTTAGTACAACAGCAGAATTTAATAGCTTTGCAGTATCACTATCCACATTTCCTGTAACAGCTATACCACTATCCTTCTGGAAGGCTTTTACAGCATCTCTGGTTGCTGCAGAATAGTAACCATCCTGACGGTCTACTTCATAGCCTAAGAAATCAAGCATCAGCTGAATGTTTTCAGCTTTTTCATTCACTGTATCATAAGCAATAACTTCATCATCCTCAAGCTTTAAATAGCTCTGATATAATACCTCAGGTAATCTTACCTTATAGTCAGGCTCAATACCGGTTTCACCAACATAAACGCCCTGACCACTGCTCCAAGCCATATCTGTATACTTTAAGGCACTACCATCTGAGAACAATCTTGTTAATTGAGCAATACCCTTACCATAGGTTGTTTCACCAACAACAATGGCATTACAGTTTTCCTTCATAGCTAAAGTGAATACCTCTGAGCAGCTTGCTGAATTCTCATTTGTTAAGATGATAATCTTATTGAATTCATACTTTGTACCGCCACCACAGTAATCAATAATTTCTTTACCATCTCTATCTACCTCACGCATGATGATATCACCCTTCTTCATAAAGTAAGCACTGATTTCATCTAAGGTAGTAGCATATCCACCACCATTATCTCTTAAATCAATAATTAAGCTCTTTGCTCCATCCTTGACCAAATCCTTTAAATGGTTGCCAACCTCTTTGCCAGTACCATCAGAGAAGGAAGTAATTTCCAAATATCCAACGCCATCCCCTAAATACTCTGAGAATACAGTATTAGAGATTTCATCACGAGTAATTGTAATATCGATTTCCTCTGTTCCTCTAGCAACAGTAATGACAACATCTGTTCCCTTCTGTCCCTTAATCATATCCTGGACATTATTCACATTTTCGGCTGTTAATCTGACACCATCCACAGCAACGATCAAATCTCCAGATAATACACCAGCAGCCTCTGCTGGAGAGCCTTTAATCGTATTCTTTACTAAAAGATTATCATCTAATGCTGTATAGGTAACACCAATACCAACAAATGATGATTCTAATGAACCAGTAAACTCTGACAGCTCTTCACTTGTCATATATACTGTATGAATATCACCCTGGGCATCCACCATACCATTGATAGCGTCCTCAATTAGCTTTTTTCTATATGCTTCACTATCTTCACCAAAATAGAAATCGCTAGCCATTAAAGAGTAAACCTTCTGTAAGGTAGAGAAATCTCCATCGACAGTTTCTACATGGTCACTTCCCGCAATAATATTTCCTACTAATGCCCCTAAGCCAAAGATAAATAAGGCTAAAATTAAAGCGAAGGCACCAACTAAAATCTTTTTAAATACATCCTTCATATATAATCACCGCCTTTATTTTATCACAAAGCAATTCATCTTGCATAATGGCGAACATTCCTTTAACAAATCTTCATTATTTGTTCAGATAAAAACAAAGACATCTGATAGATTTGTATCACTTTTCCAGAAAAAAAACCAGATTGTCAACCTGGTTTATTTGTTATTGATAATTCTTAGGAAACGATCTACATAGCGCTGATCCAGATAACAGTAATTTGAGCATTCCTTCGATGCTGTTTTTTCAACAGCTAATTCAACCAGCTTCTGATCGAATTCCTCCAATTCCAGATAGGAATCATCATATCTGTCAATGGACTCATTGACTGTTGGTGTCATAAATACAAGCTTTTGACCATTTACATAAATAATATAGTGGAACTGCCCCTTCTTCTGATATTCCGCAATTGAAAAGCTCTTTTGACCAAAACCAGCTTCAATCGCTTCAACATCACTGTAGGAATAGCTAATACCAATTGGATGTAAAAAATTTCTGATAATAATCTTATCTTTTGTAACAATATTAGCTTGTGAAATACAAATGTAGACTAATACTATCCAAATCGCTATAATCATAGCCTTTACCTTAGCACTTCTTTTCAATACCCATCCTATTAATACATCGTAATCCCCTGAACGATGAATGTTCATCTTATGTGAAGCTGACACGAAAATAACGATAAATGCCACCATTATTAAACCAATCATACCAACAACACTAAGCTGACTACGCTCATAGAATAAGAAATCCTCAGGTACCAAATACTTACTATAGGTTAATTCCAAAACAATAACGCCACCAATTAGCACAAATACCATTAACAATGCCATTGGTAGCACTAGAGAATTTGCCTTATTTGTCTGATTGACCTTCTGCTGATGCTTTTTACGATAGCTCAAATAGTAACGCCAGATTGCTTCTAGCCATCTTAATGAAAAATATGCCATAGGAATTAATAACGCTAATGCCTCATATCTTTTTCCTGCTACAGCAATGATTAATCCACCAATAGGTCCACAGCAGATTAAGCTTTGTGCAATCGCAGCATAGACATTTGGTACAGCACTCTCAACTAAGGTTTTCTTCATTTCCCTAATTTCATCACTCTCCAAAAAATCGATCTGTTCCACATATTGATTAATCGTTGATATATCACCGATATCCTTTTTCAATAGATCAATACACAAGCTCTGCTTTTCCTTTAATCCTTCACTTTGATTTTCCAGGTCATCCGCTTTTTTCTGTAAAAGCTCTTTGATATCTAAATCACCATTTAAAATATCGTTAATCTCCGCTATTGAAAAACCTAAATAACGATATAGCTTAATTCTTTTTAAAACCTCTAAATCAGCTTCACTATAGCTTCGATAATCGTTTTCTTCTCTTTTAGGATGAACTAAGCCTTCCTGCTCATAATAGCGAATACTTTTTTTAGTTAAACCTGTCAGCTTTTCAATTTCATTGATCGTCATATTCATCACCTCGATTAAAAACATAAGCTATAACCTTGGGTCAAGGTCAATAATAAAATGAGTTTTTTTGTATTTTTTTCTTTATTATAGTCCTAAACGAAAAAAAGATGCAATTTCTTGCATCTTTGCTTCTTTACTAATAAACCCTATAGGTCTTACCATAACGATATCCATAGATATCATTTGGATTCATAATACAAGGAGCCTTATTTCCTCTGTTTTTACATGCTGAAGAAATATTATTTGATAAGCCGAAGCTCTTATCATAAATCCTAAACTGCTGTAAAATCTTTTCTGGGCTGGTTGTAGAAGTTGTACCTAAGTATGTAATTGCTAAATGAAGGTGAGCTCCTGAAGAGTTACCACTATTACCAGTCGTACCAACAACTGTTACACCCTGAGTAATAATATCACCAATCTTAACATTTACATTCTGTAAGTGGTCATATTGTACAAAGTAGTACTTATCACCAATTAAACAGAAATAGAATACAAAGTTTCCTCTACCCCAGTTACAGCTATTACCCATGTAACCGCCTGTAGCAGAACAGCCTGTACCAATATCAACAACAACACCATTAGCTACTGGATATAGCTTAGTACCAATACTTACTGCTGCATCTAATGCACCATGGAATCCACCCGAAGTATAATAATAAGCCTCCGTTGAAATCCAGAAGGTTGTATTCTTAAAGAACTGTCCAAATCCATCTGATGCATATAGCTCATTTAAGGCTTTCGTTAGCTCTTCGATATGAGCTTCCAGCTCACTCTTATCCTTCTTTAAAGCCTCCATCTCATCTTCAAGGGCAGCTTCCTGTTTTCTGAATTCAGCCATCAGCTCTTGAGCAACCTTTAACAGCTTCTGGTAGCTCTGCTTCTTGGTTTCTAATTCGGTCTGTTGGGTATACAGCAGATCCTTTTGAGACTGTAGCTCATTGATATCATTCTGTAAAAGAACCTTTTCAGCCTCCATCTCATCAATTTTGCCCATATCATAAGCCGTAATTTCATTGATGGCACTGATTCTTCTTAATAAATCGACAAAGGTTGAGGCACCCATAATGAACTTGATATAGGAATTCGTTCTGACATTTAGTTGAGATGCCACCATTCTTTCCTTAATCTGATCATTTAGCTGTTCAATTTTGATTTCTCTTTCTTCAATCTGAGCATTCAGATTCTCAATATTCTTCTCAATGATTGAAATTGTATTATTGATTGCCTTAATCTGGGACTCTAATGTTGAAATTAAGCTGTTATACTGATTAATCTTGGCGCCTTGAGAAGCAATATTAGCCTTCATTGTGCTAATATTTGCCTGTGCTTCTTGAATCTGCTTTGCAATATCATTGCTTCTTTTGATTTCGTAGTCTCTAAATCTGGCACAAACCTCTTTTTCTGCTTCTGTTAATTTCGTCTTTGTTGAGCATAGCTCACAATAATACGAATAGTTTTCCTCAAAATCAGAATCATCTGCTTCTACTGTAGCTGCTGGACGGTAGCTAAAGCCGACGATAACAAACGCACAGACTAATAAAATCTTGATTGCTTTTATTAATGCTTTGATCATCGTTTCCACCTCAAATACTTAGTAGCAGCTAAGAATGAACCAATTAAACCAACAATCACACCAACACCTAATACAAATCCTGAAACATATAGGGCAAATGGCATTACTGGGATCAGCTTTAAAATACCAGATACCAGCTGTCCACCCATAGAATCATAAACATAACGATAACCAAAGTAGGTTAAGGCAATTGGGCCAATACTACCTAAGATACCGATAAAGATACCTTCTAGCACTAATGGTGTTCTGATATAGCTGTTGGTTGCACCAACTAGTCTCATAATCGCAATTTCTTCCTTACGAGTGTTAATTGTCATACGGATTGTATTATAAATTAAGAATACTGCTAATACCGTTAATGCAATCGCAAAGATAAATCCGACATTTCTTAAACCATTTAATAATGTAATGAAATCCTCGATAGATGTACCACCAAAATCAACCTCATTGATACCATCAATTAATTCAATCTGGCTGGAAACAGCACTTAAGGAATAGCCTTGTGTTACTGTAACAATTAATGCTCTGGATAATGGATTATCCTCACGATAAATCTCAAAGATTTTACCCTGTTCGCCATAGCTGGCGATAAAGTTATCTAATTCGTTATCAGCATCAGAATATTCAACATCAGCAACACCGGCAATTCTCTTTACCTTTGTCATTAATGAATCTACATCCTCTTCAGCAACCTCATTTTCAATCTTGACGAAAATCTGAATATCCTCTTCTACATCATAGGTAATCTGTGAAACATTTCCGATTAATAATGTTAATACAGATACTAATACTAATGTAATAGTAATGGCATTGGCAGTGGAAAGTACCATTGCAAAGTGGTGAGTAATACCCCACCATGCTTCCTTGAAGGCTCTACCTAATCTTCTAAACATGATGGTATCCTCCTTCCGCATTATCAGAAACGATATGACCATTGTCTAAGGCAATGGTTCTCTTCTTAAAGGTGTCAACTAAAACATCATCATGTGTTACAACGATGACAGTTGTCCCCTCCTGATTAATCTTATCTAACAATTCAACAATTTCATTAGAATGTCTTGGATCTAGGTTACCAGTAGGCTCATCACAGATTAACAGCTTAGGATTATTGGCAATTGCTCGACCAATAACAACTCTCTGCTGCTGTCCACCTGAAAGCTCTGTTGGATAGCTATTAAACTTATCCTCTAAATCAATAATCTTTAATACCTCTCTTACTCGAGCAGCAACCTCCTTCTTAGGTTTGTTGATGCACTCTAAAGCAAAAGCGATATTGTCATAAACCGTCTTCTTCTTTAAAAGCTGGTAGTCCTGAAATACAACACCGATTTTTCTTCGATATAATGGAACCTTTGAGAAGCGTAAACGTCCAACATTTGTACCATTGACCATAACCTTGCCCTTAGATGGGATTTCCTCTCCATCTAATAATCTGATCATAGTACTCTTGCCTGAACCGGTTTCGCCAATAATATATACGAATTCACCATCATTGATATCTAGTGAAATATCATTCAATGCATTTGTTCCGTTTTTATAGGTTTTACTTACGTTTTCTAAATGGATCATGAAATCCCTCCAAATACTTTAAAATTTTACTCGTTATTCCCCATTAAAACAACTATACGCGAACATCGTAGGTGAAGCCCTCACCCTTAATTTCCTTCGCATCCGCCACAATGACAAAGGCTTGTGGATCAATAGAAGTAACAAACTTATCTAATACCACATACTGTCTTTTACTAACTACTGTTAATATGACATCCCTTTGCTGATTAGTATATCCACCCTTGGCATTTAACAGGGTTGTACCACGATAAAGCTCATCATGAATATACTTTTTAATTTCCTCTGATTTTCCAGAGATAATAAATAATGATACAGCGCTATCGGAATTAGGAACCATAACTTTGTTTACTACCATATTGGTAATATAGGTAAATAGTAAACCAATTAATACATTCTCAACACCAATCACTGTAAATCCAGCGATAATAACAATTACATCCATAACCATCAATAGAACATGGACTGGCCAGCCAGTAAGCTTATTAACAACTAATGGTGGAATATCTGTACCGCCAGTAGAAGCGCCCTCTCTAATTGCCAAGCCAACACCAAGACCGGTTATGACAGCACCAAATATCGCAATCAGCATTTTATCAGCATTAATTTCATAAGGGAAATTATTTAAAATAGTGACAAATACTGGATAGACAATGGAGCTGACAGCTGTTTTAAGCGCAAAACTCTTGCCCAAAAACAAAAAGCCTAATAGGAATGTTACCACCATCAGAATATCAATCATTATGGTAGGATCAACACCCCATACCTGTTGAATAATTAAAGAAATTCCTGCAACACCACCAGACATAATATTGTATGGCAATATAAAATACACTACCGCAAATGCGATACAGAAATTTCCAAATAATACCGTCAACAAACTTTTCAATCTTTTCATACTAACATTCTAGCATAAATCATTAATTAATTCATTTTTTAACAACACATTATTTCATAAAAAATGAAAAAAAGGGAGAAATTTCTTTCCCCCCTAACACTTATTTTACCAGCTTCCACCTGAGGATCCACCAAATCCTCCACCACCAGAGAAGCCTCCACCAGAAGAGCTTGAGCCTGATTCTGCAGCAACAGAAGTCATACTGGTCTGAATAGTTCTTAAATGTGAATCCAAAGAGTGAGTCATATGATAATGATCATAATGAGTATGATAAGGAATATACCAGTCACATTGCTTCACTGTCAGATTCTTAAATTGCTCATTCCACTTATTCTCTAAGCCTAAAGAATAGGCATATGGAAGAATATCATAGAAGTAGAATGGATTTTTTTCCTGAATTTCTTCTAAGTCACGATCCTTAGCATTCATAATGAACTCTCTTAGGCCTAATACTCTACCAAGCATTGAATTACCATAAATCGTTCTTTTGCGCATATAAGCAGCTTCAACAATGACAATTGCTTCAATAAATGCTAATGAAACAAAGGCAACCATTGAAACATCCGCAATCTTCATCATTAAAAGTACAACAGCTAATGGCAATACATAGGTTAAAGCAGTAAAGCCAATCATCACATATTTTTCTACAGGCGTAGATACATAGACATCCATTGCATAGTTACGAACTAAGAACGCACATAATACTAATAAAAATATCATAATAATTGAAACTGGAATACAATAGAAATCCCAATAATAATTAATATATAGAATATTGAACATAACAACAGCTGGGAACCAGCATAACAATAAGCAAACCATCGCTGCTCTCTTTGATTTCTTTGTTGAAAGCTCTCTGATTGAATCCTTATAATAATCCTCTAGCTGAATTTTTACCTTTTCAAAGGTTGTATAGAATTTATCATTTAAGCTAGAAACCATGACGCTATCACCAACACGGCTGAATAATCCATCATATAAGGTCTTTTCATAACTTAAAGCATCCTGAGGTAAACCACCTACAGCTGCTAACTGTAAATCATCAACTGTTTCAGTAATCGTAATAATGCCTCTTCTTCCCCAATCTAATAATAAGGATATAACATTATTATCATTTACCTTTTCATTAATAATAACGCCAACCTGAGCACTATCTAAATCAGCAGGTGTATGATACTCTGCTGTAACTACCACTGGATCATCCTTACCAATAACAAGGAATAGCACTGTTGAAATTACCGCAAAGATACCAGCAGCGATTAATGCTGTTGCACAATAATCATCATAGCTAGTAAAGGTAAAATAGTTTTCTGGTAATAATACCTGAATAGTAATCGCCTGATTGCTGGTAATCTGACTATTATAGCTACCAGAAATTGTATTGCCAGAAGCCTTCACTGTTAAGCTTCCTTCACTACCAGTACCATTAAACATACCATCTGGATAAGCAACATAGATATCTGAAGCATTAATACTCTTAGGGAACTGAATTGTAAATTCACAATGATCTGTTGTTGTATCCCAGCCACTAGTAATCAGATTTAAGAAAACCATCTGTAAGCCATCTAAATCCAAATCCTTCGTTACAATGGTATAAGACCACTTGTAGGTTTCATTTATGTTGGCATATTTCTTCTCATCACCAATAATGAACTGATAGTATTGTCTTTCATTTTCAGTATCATACTTATGATCTGATAAAACCTTGCCATTTTTTACTGGGAAGGTATAGCTCTTTAGTACAGTTGAGCCATCCTGTTGCCATTTCATATCATATTCCTTTGGAATATTGACATAAATGCCATGTCTTTGCTCATTAAAATGAACCGACATTGTTTCTGTAATGTCTAATTCACCATTTTCCTTCACTACAACATCTATTTTATGATCTAAAATGTCAAATGCTTCCTTTGCTGAAGCAGTAGTGACAGCTGTGCAGATAAAGCTCATACACAGAATCGCTACCAACAGCACCTTCCTCCATTTTTTCATAACCAACACCTCTATTTATTAATATATTATAATCTATTTTACAGAAAATAAAAATATAACAAAAAGAAGAGCTGACGCTCTTACTATTCTGTTACTGTTTCCTCATCATTCCACAAAGAATAGAAAGGAATAATGTAAATATCATCAATATAAGCCTTGGCAAATCTTCTCTGCTCTAAAACATTACCACTATGGCGATCCGCTAAAAGCTTTTTGTTTGACATATAGCGAACATTTAAAGCCTTCTTTAATAAGAATGCTCTAACAACTACCTGATAAACATATGGTGTTCTCTCAATTGCAAACATACCAGTAATGCTTTCCTTAACCTGGTTGAACATCTTATCTGAAATCTTTATACATTTGTCATGCATCTCATCTGTATCTGCAATATTCCAGTCATCCAGCCTTCTTTGAACCGTCGCATTGACACCTTTTTCTGATTGCAGAATCGTAAAGGTCTTGATAACCTCCACATTATTTGTCCCATCAGCAAATACAGCAAGAACATCAAACTTGTATGGTTCAAAAAGATTTCCTGGTTCACTTAAGCAATAATACATTCCTCTTGCCTCAATATAGGAATCAGTGTTGATTAGCATGCATTGGCTATGCTCTCCCTTTTTCCAATATAAAAGGTAGGGAACAGTACAATAGGCTTCAGGAACCTTAACAATATCTCGATAACCTATTTTCTTATTACTGATTAACTCATGCATAATCTTTAATTCAAAGTTCACATATACCTGAACCTCGCTATTAATTTGAAGCATTTCGTTAAACAGCTCATTTAGTTGAGACTGATGAGCTCCCACATAACCCATCAGAGAGCCATTGTAGTGACTTTTAGTGTCAAAAATACCATAGCCACTCAAAAAATCATAAACATCCATTGAAAAATACCCCTAAAATTTTTAAACTTCATTATACTCCCGTTACTAAAGGAAAGTATAGTGAATTTTCATAAATATACATGGAAATTTTTTATATAAAATAAGTGTCATATTTCCTTGGAAATATTGCTATAATAATATAGACACATTTCAAAGAGGTAACAAAAATGAATTATAAAGAGCTATTTGCCAACAATGGAATCCAATTCACTGATTTACAGCTAAGTCAGCTAGACCAATATGCCAAGCTACTTGTAGAATGGAATGAAAAGTTTAACCTGACAGCAATTACCAATGAAGAGGATATCTACGTCAAGCATTTCTTAGATTCCATCCTTCTAGCAAAAAACTACAATACCGCTGGCTCTTTATGTGATGTTGGTACTGGTGCAGGCTTCCCTGGATTGGTGCTAAAAATTTATCTGCCAGATTTAAATGTTACTCTTCTTGAACCAAATGGTAAACGAGTTACCTTCTTAAATGAGGTCATCAGACAATTAGATTTAAAAGGCATTGAAACAGTGAATGAAAGAGCTGAAGACTTCGGCAAAAAGAACTTTGAGAAATACGATTTCGCTACTGCCAGAGCTGTTGCTGCTCTAAATATTCTTTCAGAGCTATGTATTCCTTTAGTCAAGGTTGGTGGTCATTTCTTAGCAATGAAGGGCCCTAAGGGCTATCAAGAGCTAAAGGAAGCTGAAAAAGCAATCAGAACACTAGCTTGTGAAACAGCATCTATCCAATCTTTTGGACTAGGTGAAGACAACACACGTGTTATTATTGATATTATCAAAAAGGATCATACCCCTAGTAAATATCCAAGAAACTATGGGCAGATTAAAAAGAAGCCTTTATAGAAAGAAGGATGACAATGTCAGCATTAAAGCAAATCAGAATTGAAGACATCAAGGCCAACCAATATCAGCCAAGAATCGAATTCTCAGATGAGGCAATCAATGAGCTTGCTGCTTCAATTAAGGAAAATGGCTTACTACAGCCCATTACAGTCAGAGAAACCTACACTGGTTATGAATTAATAGCCGGTGAAAGAAGATATAGAGCCTGTAAGCAGCTGGGCTTAGAAACGATTGAAGCTGTCGTCATTAAAGCGACAGAAATTCAATCTGCTACCTTAGCTATGATTGAAAATATTCAAAGAGAAGATTTAAGTG
>DCGH01000111.1 GCA_002315205.1 Erysipelotrichaceae bacterium UBA1783 | reverse complement strand
CTGATCCTGCTTCTTCAGGTTCTGCTTTTACTCAGCTTTGCACAATGGTCTTCTTATTTGGTGAAGCTGGTGATGAATATACTGCTGGTTGGGACTATGTTTCTCAGATCGTTGACAAGCTGGAAGTTAAGTCTAGTTCTTCTTTAGCACACAAGGATGTCTATGGTAAGGAAAATGCTATCGGTATCACTCTTGAAAAAGCTGCTATCAAGTACACTGATGACTTTATGTTAAATATTTATCCAACTGATGGTACTTCTGCTGTACCTGATGGTGTTGCAATTGTTAAGGATTGTCCAAATCTTGAACTTGCTGAATTATTCGTAGAATATGTTTTATCTGCTGAATGCCAGGCTGCTCAGAATGCTGACTGGGGTCGTCGTCCTATCAGATCTGATGTTACCCCTGAAGGCTTATGTGCATTATCAGATATCACTCTTATGAGCTATAACTTTGAATATGCTGCAATCAACAATGCTGCAATCAAAGAAAAATGGCAGGATATCATTACTGAATAGTAATAAAATATAATTATAATCAAACGTAAGAGAAGGCCTAGTCCTTCTCTTACTTAATTACTAAAACAATCATCCGCTTTAGTAATTAACTTTAGATGGAGAAAAGAAAATGAGTATTAATGTAAAAATTAAGGAAGCCAGAAAAGTATTTGGTGATTTGGAAGTCTTACATGGTGTTTCACTTGATATCAAAGAAGGAGAATTTTTTACCCTTCTTGGACCATCTGGCTGTGGTAAAACTACCCTGCTTAGAATGATTGCCGGTTTTAATAGTATTGATGGTGGTGAATTTTATTTTAATGATGCTTTAATCAATAATGTTGAAGCCCACAAGAGAGATATCGGTATGGTCTTCCAGAACTATGCCATCTTCCCTCATTTAAGCGTTGAAGAAAATGTTGCTTATGGATTAAAAGCTAGGAAAGTCAATAACAATGAGATCAAAGAAAGAACCGCTGAAGCCTTAAAGCTTGTTCAGATTGATCATCTTGCCAAAAGAAAACCTAATCAGTTATCTGGTGGTCAGCAGCAGCGTGTAGCTCTGGCCAGAGCCTTTGTCATTGAACCATCTATCTTATTAATGGATGAACCATTAAGTAACCTTGATGCCAAATTACGTGTACAAATGCGTAATGTCATCAAGAAACTCCAACAGAAATTAGGTATTACAACTATCTATGTTACTCATGATCAGGAAGAAGCCCTGGCTATTTCTGACCGCATTGCTATTATGAAAGATGGCAATATCATGCAGATTGGTACGCCAAAAGAAATCTATTCAAAACCGGCAAATCAGTTTGTAGCTGGCTTTATTGGCATTTCCAACTTCCTTGATGTTGAAATTAATAATTCTAAAGTTATAATTGATAATCTGGAAATTGATGTTCCTCTTAAAAAAGAATACAGTGGAAAAGCTATTTTATCTGCCCGTCCTGAACAGGTATATTTTGCCGAAAACGGCTTAGAAGGAACTATTACTTTTGCTACTTTCTTAGGTGACTATATTGAATATGAAATCACTATAGCCAATGGTCAGGAAATAACCCTGCACGAATACACGAAACATACCGACCGCCATTATGAAGTTAATGAAAAAGTTCATATTAACTTTGATACTAAGGCCTGCAGCTTATATATCAATGATGGTCAGGAGTGTATTTCATGTTAAAGAATTTATTCAAAAGATCCCGCAATGAAGTCCCACTATATAAAGACTTCTGGTTCTGGGTCAAAATAATTGTTTTAATCATCTTTGCCCTCTTTTTGGTATGGCCTTTCTATCGCATGATTACTGCCGCCTTCAACAAGAGTGGTGTTGATGGCTTTACAATGGCAAACTTCCAGAAATTCTTTAATAAGAAATATTATTATGGATCTCTAATCAACAGCTTAAAAGCCTCGGTAGTTCCAACGATACTTTCAATATTTGTTGGTGTTCCTATGGCCTATCTTATGACCAGATATAATGTCTGTGGCAAAAAGATCTGGCATGTTATCGCCATTCTATCCTTAATGTCTCCACCATTTTTGGGTGCCTATGCCTGGATTATGTTATTTGGTCGTGCTGGTACTATTACCGTTTTTCTGGAGCAGTTTGGAATCAATATGCCAACTATTTATGGTTTTGGCGGTGTTGCCCTGGTTCTTACTTTAAAACTCTATCCTTATATCTATCTCTATACTTCCGGAGCTATGCAGTCAATTGATTCTTCTTTGGAAGAATGTGCTGAAAATCTTGGTTCCAATAAACTTAGAAGATTATTGACAATTACGGTTCCTGTAGTTGCCCCATCGATAACTGCTGGTGCCTTAATGGTCTTTATGTCAGCTTTGGCAGACTTTGGTACGCCAATGTTATTAGGTGGCCAGGACTTCAGAACTCTACCTGTCCTGATTTATAATGAATATTTCTCGGAAATCGGTGGTAGTGGTAATCTGGCATCAGCTATTTCCATTATTGTTGTCTTAATAACCCTGTTAATTCTGGCTTTCCAGAAAAACTGGGTCAACAAGAGAAACTACATCATGTCTTCTCTAAGACCACCTGTTGAGGAAGAAGTTCATGGTATAAAACGTTTGCTGGTATCATTACCGGTAATATTAATTGCTATTTTCTCTTTCCTGCCTCAGCTTGTTGTCTGTGCCTGTGCTTTCCAGAATACCAACTATTCAAGTTTCATCGGTGGCTTTACTCTGGATAACTTTACTAATCTGAGTAAGTCTTTGACAACATATCTGACTAATACAGTTGTTTATTCAACTATTGCCATAGTCATTATTGTCATTATTGGTATGTTAATGGCCTATGTTGTTGCCAGAAAACCTGGTAAAGTTGGTGGTTTACTGGATATGTTACTGATGGCACCTTATGTAATTCCGGGTTCCGTTCTAGGTATCTGCTATATCATTACATTTAATGTCAGACCTCTAATCTTAACAGGTACTGCAACTATAATTATCATTTCCTATGTCATTAGAAAGTTGCCATATACTGTCAGATCAGCTTCTGCTTTCCTGTTACAGATGGATCCGTCTGTTGAAGAAGCTTCCATTAATTTAGGCGTTTCGCCAATGAAGACTTTCTGGAATGTTACAGCAAGATTAATGTTACCAGGTATTTTCTCGGGTGCTATTCTCTCCTGGGTAACCTGCATCAACGAGTTATCCTGTTCTGTCATCATTTCTACTGGTAAAACAACTACTTTGACAATTGCGGCCTATACTTCAATTGTTCGAAATTCCGTTGGTGCCGGTGCTGCTTTAGCCTTTATCCTGACAGTCTTAAGTACAATTCTATTGCTGATAGCATTAAAGGTCAGTGATGGCAAAATTAAAGTTTAGGGCTATTTACAGCCCTTTTTTGAAGGAGCAATATGATAAAAAACATCATCTTTGATATGGGACAAGTCATTGTTAAATATGATCCTGCTTTCTTTATTGAAAGAATTGGCATTAATGATGTTGAAGATAAAGAAAAATTATTAAGAGAAATCTATCATTCAATTGAATGGTCAATGATCGATCATGGTCTTTTGGATGAAAATGATGCCTATAAAATTATCGAAAACAGACTCCCTGATTATCTTAAGGAATATGCCTATCCCCTGGTTTGTGAGTGGTATAAACCTCTTATTCCTATTCAAGGTGCCTATAATCTGGTAAGGGAATTAAAAGAAAAAGGCTACCATCTCTTTTTATTGACAAATGCCTGTAAATCACATCCTGATTATTGGCAAAACTGCGAAGTAGCCTCTTTATTTGAAGATACACTGGTATCAAGTCTAGTCTTATTGCTAAAACCACAAGCGGAAATATATCATCTTGCCCTAAATAAATTTAACATTAAAGCAGATGAAACGCTTTTCATTGATGATAATATGACAAACTGTGAAATGGCGGTATATTGTGGCCTTCATTCAATGGTTTTCCATGGTGATTACCAGGAAATCAGAGAGAAAATGAATAATCTTGGTATTGAGGTCAAACTATAAATTATAATAATCTTTAACGATCTGGCAAAGTTCTAAAGCCAGATATTTTT
>DCGH01000060.1:8368-9241 GCA_002315205.1 Erysipelotrichaceae bacterium UBA1783 | reverse complement strand
GAAATTATCTATGATGATTTAAAGATTGCCAGAAGTACAAAGAGATCAACTGATGCTAAGGTATTAACGAAGCACATTGATGCTCATCCAATTATCTCTGAGATTTTAGAGTATCGTAAATATGCNNGCCAAGCTATATTCAACCTATGCATTTGGCTTAAAGAAATATATTACAGAAAACGAAAGAATTCATACTGTATTTAATCAATGTGTTACTGAAACTGGAAGATTATCATCTTCTGATCCAAACCTACAGAATATTTCTATTAGAAATGAGGAAGCATCATTTATTCGTGCTGCCTTTATTCCTGATGATGGATGTGTTTTAGTAGGTGCGGACTATTCACAGGTAGAATTAAGAATCTTAGCTCATTTAGCTAATGAAACACCAATGATTGAAGCCTTCAAGGCTGGCATTGATGCACATACTAAGACAGCGATGGATATCTTTGGTGTGGATGCAAAGGATGTTACACCATTAATGAGAAGACAGGCAAAGGCAATTAACTTTGGTATTGACTATGGTATGAGTGCCATTTGGCTTATCTGAATCATTAAAGATTTCTGTTGGTGAGGCAACAAGCTTTATTAATGCCTACTTTATGAAGTATCCAAATATCAAAAATTATATGAATCAGCAGATTGAGCTATGTAGCCAAAGAGGTTATATAACAACCATCTTAAATAGAAGAAGAGAAATCCCTGAGATTAAGTCTTCTAACCATAACCTAAAGGAATTTGGTAAGCGTGCTGCAATGAATGCACCAGTACAGGGCAGTGCTGCCGATTTAATTAAGGTAGCAATGATCAAGGTTTATGATGAATTAAGGGAAAGAGGCTTAAAGAGCAAGCTGATTTTACAGATTCATGACG
>DCGH01000060.1:0-8345 GCA_002315205.1 Erysipelotrichaceae bacterium UBA1783 | reverse complement strand
GGATATTGTTATGGAATTAGTGGAAAGACAGATGGAAAATGCGATGACCCTTTCAGTTCCATTAGAGGCAGAAAGCACTTCTGGAACGAACTGGCTGGAGGTTAAGTAATATGCCTGAGCTACCAGAGGTTGAAACGGTTGTAAGGACTCTAGAGCATCAGCTGGGTAATAGAACAATCCAATCTGTTGAGGTGCTTTGGGAAAATATGATTGCTAATAAGACGGTAAAGGACTTCTGTCGTTTATTAGAAAATCAGACCTTCTTAAGCTATGGCAGAAGAGGAAAATATCTTATTTTCACTTTAACAGATTATATATTAGTTGCTCATCTAAGAATGGAAGGCAAATTCTATGTATATAAAGAGGAAGCAACCCCTTTAAAGCATACCCATGTGATATTTCATTTAGATCAAGGTCAGCTACATTACAATGATGTGCGTAAGTTTGGTAAATTCTACCTTTATAAAAAAGGGGAAGCAATTGAATGTATTGAAAAGCTAGGATTAGAGCCTTTTGATGAAAAGCTGACAGCGGAGTATTGCAGGGATTATTGTAAAGGTAATAGGACGCCAATTAAAACGATGCTATTAGACCAATCCATGATTGCTGGTATTGGTAATATTTATGCCGATGAAATCTGCTTTAAAGCAAGGATTCATCCATTAAGACCAAGCTGCTATATCTCCTTAGACAAATGGAAAGAAATTGTTTCAGCGACCAAGGAAATTTTAGCAGATGCTATTAAGGCAGGAGGAACAACGATTCGTAGCTACACCTCTTCTTTAGGCGTAACAGGATTGTTCCAGCTATCATTAAAGGTCCATGATCGAAAGGATCAATGCGATAAGTGTGGTAGTGATATTGTAAAAATAAAGGTTGGTGGTAGAGGTACCTACTATTGTCCAGATTGCCAAAAGGAACGACCAATCGTAATAGCTATTACTGGAACAATTGGTTCTGGTAAAAGTGCTGTTACAGAGTATTTGTCAAAGCTGAATGTTAAAACAATTAGCTGTGATGAAGTCAATTCAGAACTTTTAGACAAAGAGGAAACGATCAAGGATCTATCAGACATTTTCGGTTGTGACTATAAAATAGTTGACCGCCCTTATATTTCAAATCAGATTTTTAACAATTCTGAAATAAAGGCAAAGGTGGAGCAATATCTTCATACTAGAATCAAGGAAGAGATTAATACTTTTATTGAAGAAAATAGTGAAGAAGAAATTTTAGCAGTAGAGGTACCACTATTATTTGAAGTCAATTGGGATCATTATTTTGATTATAATGTGACTGTGATTTCGAATAAGGATACAATTTATAAGCGTTTAAGAAAAAACAGGAAAATGTCTGATGAACAGATTACTCAACGCTATAACAAGCAGATGCCTGTTGAAGAGAAAATCAGAAGAAGTGACGCTATTATCCAAAATGATACAACGAAGTCAGAACTGAAAAAGGAAGTAAAAAGCCTTATAAAAAAGTTAAAAGAAAAGAAATAATCAATCAGAAAACAGGTGGAGTGAGCTCCACCTTTTATTATGGAAATAGCAAGAATATTTATCATTTATTATTTTGGGTAAAAATCATTTCCTTTTGTGACAAAATAGATATAAATATACACATAAAAGCTAGTTTGTGATAGAATTATTTAGAATGAGGTAGAATTGGTTTTGCCAAGAAAGGAGAAGCTTATGAAGGGTACTGATAAGTATCTAGTAGACATTGAGAATTCATTTGTTAGCGACTATCAGATTTCCTTATCACAGCTATATACACCGATTGCAGGTGTTAATGCTGTAGCCGTTTTTAATATGCTTGTTGCAGATGCAAATAAAAACAAGGTGTTTGAAATTAATAAGCTTTTAGCTGTTTCCTTATTCGATATTAACTCATTTGAAGAAGCAATAATTAGCTTAGAGAAGTGTGAGCTTGTTAGCACCTATTGTAAGAAGGATGAAGGATTATACTTATTTGTTCTACATTCTCCATTATCAGTAAATAGCTTCTTTACCAATGATATTTATGGACATTTATTCTTAGATAAGGTTGGACAGAAATACTATCAGCAGATTATGTCTTCCTTAATCAGAAACCATATTGAACAAGATTATTTCGAGAATATAACTCATGGTTTTGACAATTCTTTAGTTGCTGGCTGGTCTAACAATGAAAAAGAAAAGTTTAAGATGCTGAAATATGAAAATCCAAATGAAGAGAAGTATATCTTTGATATCAGAAACTTTGTTAGAGAGATTGAGGATGCCTTATTCCCAATCGATTTAAGAACCGAAGAAAATCTGAACTCTATTGCATCCTTAGGCACAACCTTTGCGATTAGAGAGGATGACATGCGTCATTATCTGCATAAGAGTATTGATTATAAAACCAACAGCTTAAATGTTGAAGCATTAAGAAATTATTGCTTATCAGCAAGAAAGCTAAACTTACAGCTAGCTGAAGATGAATACGATAGTGCACCAATTGCATTCCTTTACAATAGAAGAGGTAATGTTACTGTTGCTAAAAGTGATAAGGAATTCTTGGAGCGCTGCTTAAATGAATACAAGCTGAAAAGAGAGGTTGTGAATGCCTTAATTGAGGTTGTATTAAAAAACAATGGCGGTCGCTTCGTTGTAAAATATGCGGAAAAGATTGCTTCAGATTGGGCAAGTCTAAAAATTGATACTAAGGAAAAAGCTTTTGCGGAAAGCGAATCTGGTTTTAAAAACTCTTCAGATTCAAAGAGTAAGAATGTGTATACATTAGATGAGATGAATGTGGAAGAAATTCCAATCGAAGAGCTAAGAAAGAAAATGTTCAGAAAGGGGTAAAAGGCTATGAAGGAATTTGAAAATAGCTGTGGCTTTAGTGAACGTACACAAGCCCTGGTAGATGAATTATTGAATGATAGCGATGTACTTACCCTAATGGAAAAACGCGGCTTTAGTGAAGAGGATGTGAAGAGAAATATCATCACATTTATCGATTGGAAGCAGCACATTGGTATCTGTAAGGGATGCACAGGCTTAAAGCAATGTGGAAGCGAATCTATTGGTTATTATTACAATGTGAACAAGGACTTCAATGTTTCTTTAGCTCCTTGTAAGTATTTAAAGGAAAACAATGAAAAGCTATCACACAAAAAGAATTATCTGATCTGTGATGTTTCAGAAAAGAATCTGACAACTTCCTTATCAACCATTGATTTATCTAAGGAATCTAGCTATTACAAGAGTATTGTAGAAGCTTTAATGGAATGGGAAGAGGAGAAGAATGAGCATGGTTATTATATCCATGGTGGCATTGGTGTAGGCAAGACTTATCTTGCTGCAGCAGTATGTAATGATCTGGCAAGAGCAGGAAAGAAGGTTGCCTTCGTTAATTTCCCTCGTTTAGCTACCGATATCAGAAACAATATTTCTGAAAAAAACTATGTGGATGATAAGCTAAGAAAAATGAGAACAGCATATTTATTAGTATTAGATGATGTCGGTGCTGAAAATATGTCTGGCTATATCAGAGATGACATTTTGTTTACGATTTTAGATTATCGTATGGAAAATGGCAAACCAACAATATTTACATCCAATTGTACAATCGAACGATTGGCAAGCAGATGGTCTTCAATCAAAAATTCAGAGGAGGATCAGCTAAAGGCTGCCAGATTAATTGAAAGAATCAAAGCTTCAATTAATTGTGAGCTGCCTATTAATGGTTCATCTCGTAGAGTGTTATAGGAGGCGTTTTTATGACAAGAACAATTGGTATTTTAACAAGTGGTGGCGATGCGCCAGGAATGAATGCTGCAATTAGAGCGGTAACAAGAAGTGCACTAGATAAGGGCTATGAGGTTTATGGCGTTATGGATGGCTATAAGGGATTAGTCTCTGGCAGCTTTGTAAAGCTGGATAGAACTAGTGTATCTGGTATTTTGGATAGAGGTGGTACCTTCTTAGGAACTGCACGTCTTCCAGAATTTAAGGATGAAGAGGTTCAAAATGTTGCGATTGCTCAGATGAAAAGGGTAGGCATGGATTCCTTAGTTGTTATTGGTGGTGATGGTACCTACAGAGGTGCTTACGACCTATGTAAGAAAGGAATTAATTGTATTGGTTTACCTGGTACAATCGATAATGATTGCCCTGGTACAGAGTTTACAATTGGTTTCAAAACAGCCTTAAATACCATAGTTGAAGCTGTTGATAAATTAAGAGATACTTCATTATCTCACCACAGATGTTCAGTGGTTGAGGTTATGGGTAATAGATGTGGTGACTTGGCATTATATTCAGCTATCTGCACTGGTGCTGAAGTTGTTATCGTTCCTGAGGATGAATTCAGGGAGGAAGAGGTATTAGCTAAGCTTGCCCATTTAGATCAGGTGAAGAATGGTAGACACGCTATCGTTGTTGCATCTGAAAAAATTGTAAATGTAAATGAATTAGCAGAAAAGATTTCTAAGCTGACATCATTTACAGGTAGAGCCACTGTCTTAGGACATGTGCAAAGAGGTGGCAGTCCAGTACCTGAGGATAGATTATTAGCAACACGCCTAGGAGACAAGGCAGTAGAGCTATTAAGCGAAGGTGTATCTGGACATTGTGTTGGAATTGTCGATAACAAGATTATTTCAACAGATATTATTGAGGCAATTGACAATCCAATTCCAAAGAGTAAAGAGCTATTGGATATGTTTAATAGAATTTCATAAAGGGGTGAATATTATGAGAAGAACAAAAATTGTATGTACTATTGGACCTTCTAGTGACAATGAAGAGATGTTAACAAAGCTTGCTAAGGCAGGTATGAATGTTGCCAGATTAAATTTCTCTCATGGCACACATGAGGAACAATTAAAGAAGCTAAAGCTTGTTAAGACTGTCAATGCAAAGCTTGGTACACATATTGGTATTATGCTAGATACAAAGGGACCAGAAATCAGAACTGGTGAAATGGAAAATGGCCGTGTTGACTTCCTAAAGGGAGACAAGGTTATGCTAGTAAAGGAAGATGTCGTTGGTTAGCATGAAAGATTCCATATTAACTGTCCTGAATTATATGATGATTTAGTAGCAGGAAATAGAATTTTAATTAATGATGGTAAGATTTCTTTAACTATTCTTGAAAAGAGAGAGGAAGGATTCTTATGCGAAATCTTTAACTCAGGACCTATTATGACAAAGAAGAGCTGTAATGTTCCAGGCGTTAAGCTTTCTATGCCATTTATTTCTGAAAAGGATGATGCTGATATCCGTTTCGGTTGTAAGAATAAGGTAGACTTTATTGCAGCATCATTTACTAGAAGACCTGAGGATGTTTTAGCAATCCGTCATATTTTAGAGGAAGAAGGACATCCAGAGATTGAAATCATTGCAAAGATTGAAAACCAGGAAGGCTTAGATAATCTTGAAGCAATCTTAGAGGTTGCCGATGGTGTTATGGTTGCTAGAGGTGATTTAGGTGTAGAAATCTCTTTACAGCTAGTTCCATTAATGCAGAAGACAATCATCAAGACTGCAAATAAGATGGGTAAGCCTGTTATCACAGCAACTCATATGCTAGAGAGTATGACTGCGAATCCAAGACCTACCAGAGCGGAAGCATCAGATGTATCTAATGCAGTATTTGATGGTACAGACTGTGTAATGCTATCAGCAGAAACTGCTTCTGGTGAATATCCAGTTGAGGCAGTTAGTGTTATGGCTGAAATCTGTGAAGCATCTGAAGGACAATATGATTTCAATGAATATCTATTAAAGGCTATTCCATCAAGTAAGAGAACCATGTCTGATGCTATCGGTATTTCTGTAGCAGAAAGCTGTAATACAATGAAGAATATTTCAGCAATCATGGCATTTACTGAAACAGGTGGTACTCCAAAGCGTCTAATGAAGTATAAGCCAACAGCACCAATTATTGCGGCTACAAATTCATTATCAACATGCAGAAAGCTATCTATCTATTCAGATGTATTCCCTTGCTATGCACCAAATATCGTTGATTCAGATTTATATGATATTACAGCTGGTCAGGTAGCTAAGCAGATGAACCTTCCACAGGGATCTACTTACATTATCACAGCAGGCTGGCATGCAGGACATGGTAGTACAAATACCATGAGATTTGCTGAGGTAGAAGAATAAGAAACAAAGTATCAGAGTGTCATTTGACACTCTTTCTTTATGCTTTTTTCTTGATAGGGAATGTATAAAAAGAGTAGAATAATTTTTGTGATTTTTTTCTAAAGGAGGGAGTAATGCTATGGGCTATAGAATAGTTGTAACAGATATAGATGAAACTTTAGTTATTAAGCATATAACCTTGACGGAAAATGCCAGAAATGCGATTAAAGAAATGCAGCAAAAGGGTTGCCTGTTTGTTGTGGCAAGTGGTCGTCCCTTATGTCAGATTCAACCAAATTTAGAACAATGGGGAATCGAAGCAGATGTCATTATTGCTTATAATGGCGTTGAAATATATTTTACAAAGGAAGACAAAAAGTATACCTATAACATGATGAGTGCTCAAGATATGAAGGATGTTATCGATCTAATGCGACCATTTGATTTGAATCTGAATATTGTTGATGGAGATGTTAATTGTTTCTCTAAACCAATTTTAGAGCATTTGTTAAAAAGATATAAAAAGGTTGGATTTAAATATCGCTATGAAAAGGAAGAATTCTTCTATCAGCAATGTCCAAAAATAATGCTTAGATTAAATGAGGATAGCAATATGGAGGAAATCGAAAAGTATATTAGTGAACATCCTTCTGAACGATTTATTGGTTTTAAGACAGGACCGACTCTGGTTGAATTCTCCAATAAAAATGTTTCCAAAGGCTTTGCACTAAAGGAAATCTGTCGATTAACAGGGATTGATATTTCTCAAACGGTTGGTATTGGAGATACGACAAACGATAATGATTTAATCAAAGAAGCAGGCTTAGGTGTCTGCATGCTGAATGGTTCAGATGATACCAAAGCAATTGCGGATGTAATTACAGAAAAGAGCTGTGATGATGATGGCTGGGCTGATTTTGTAACAAAAGAGGTATTGCCAAATATATAAAAAACAGGATTTGCTACTAACAGCAAATCCTTTTAATTTAATAATCCTTTTTTCAAAACCTTTTTGACAATGATGAATACAACAATGTTGCATAGCATTTCCTGTACTGCAAAGGAGAACCAGACACCAAACATTCCAAATGCATAAGCCATAATGATGACACAAAGATTAGCGAAAATACAGTTTTCAAAGATTGTAACAATCGTTGATTCTTTTGTTTTATTTGTTGAAATAAAGGTATCAATAGCTAAAACATTAAAGCCAAAGAAGATAAAGGCGATTGGAGCAATCCTTAATCCCAGATAAACGGTTTCTCTGATATGACCCTGGTAACCCTGTGCCATATAAAGAGCAGTTAATGGCTTATAGCCAATATAGTAGGAAATAATAATCACACCTGATAGCATTGCCATAATGGCAATTGCCTGTTTGATGATTCTTTTTAGCTTCATTTCGTTTTTCTCTCCATAAGCATAGGCAATCATTGGACAGATAGCGCCATCCAAACCAAAGACAGTACTCATAAAGACAAATTGAATGTTATTTACAATCGTAAATGCTGATAGATAGCTTTCATCCGCAATAGCTAGAATAACCTTATTACAGATACCTGTATTTAATGCTAAGGCTAAAGAAGTAAACATACCAGGAATACCCTTCGTAAATTCTACCTTCATTAGTTGAAATGGATGTGGATTTAGCTTTTTAATAAAACCAATTTCAGCCTGCTTGCTGCTATAGAAAATGAATCCAAAAATACAGACTGCAGTACAGCTGATATAGTTTGTGATACATGCACCATAGATGCCAAAGTTTAATCTGGCAATCAGAATATAGTCAAATACAAGATTAGTTATACCAAGCATTAATGTTGTTGCCATAGCATATTGAGGCTTGCCGGCAGGCACATAGAAGCGTGAAAAGATGCTGACTAATAATGTGATTGGGAAAATCCAAAGATTCATTAGTACAAGTGGATAAGCATAAGGCATTGTTGTATCACTTGCTCCTAAAAACAATAGAATCGGTTTAACAAAAAAAGAAGCAATTCCAGCAAATAATGTACCTAAAATTACAGCCAATACACAGGTAGTAGTGAAATCGATTCTAGCCTGTTCATTTTTCTGTTCCCCTAAAAGAATAGAGCAATGTGGCTCAGAACCACAAAGTAAATTGGTTAGGGCATTTTTAATAAAGAAGACTGGGGTACATAAGCTAAAGGCGGCTAAAGCCTCAAAGCCAATGTAACGAGAAATAAATAAACCATCATC
>DCGH01000087.1 GCA_002315205.1 Erysipelotrichaceae bacterium UBA1783 | reverse complement strand
ATGGTTTTATAATACGAAAAAAGAAGGCTTTTGCCTTCTATTTAATGTTACTTTTTAACAACGTTCTTTGCCTGTGGACCACGATCAGTTTCAATCAAATCAAATTCAACCTCTGCGCCTTCTTCGATAATCTTGAAGCCTTCCATAACAATCTGTGAATAATGGAAGAAAACATCCTTCTTACCTTCAACAGTGATAAAGCCAAAGCCCTTCTCCTTGTTAAACATCTTAACTTTTCCTTGCATAAAATTGTAATCCTATTAACCTTTCTAATCATTCATAAGTGAATTATAAAGAAATATTTTCGAGTTGTAAAACATTTTGATAAAAATATTTTTTTATTTATTTCTCCCTTTTTATGGACACATCAAATACTCTATTTCATAAAAAACCAAACTGATCAAGACTGCTTATGAGGCGTTCTAACCTATTTAAATACCTTTTATTATAGCAGGCTACAACAATATCAATCCTTTTACAATATGGTTCTAATAGTCTGACAGCAGCTGATATTGTATTTCCAGTAGTTAATATATCATCAACAATCAAAACCTTTTTCCCTTCAATAATCTGTGGATCTCTAATTGCCAAAACTTTACTAATCTGTCTTCTTTCCTTATAGCCCAATTCCTTTTGTGATACGTCCTCTGTTTTATATAAAACTTTTCGAAATGGTAGCTGAATAAAAGAAAACATTTCTTCTACCTGCTGAAATCCTCTTCTTTGATTTCCTTGTTCACTGCTTGGTATTGGTACAATGACATAATCCTTATATTTTTTACTCAATGTTTTGAACTGTTTATATAGAAAAACACTTTTTAATGCCTCGTCATTATACTCCTTGTATTGAATCATCAGATCTCTTACCAAATCCTGATAAGGATACAACCCATAGACTATCTTTCCTTGAATTTTTATTTTTTTAGGATGAAATCCTAACTTTTTTCGACAGGACAGACAGATTACATCATCCACATACAGCATCTCAAGCAGTGAGCACTCTAATCTCAGCTTTTTACCACAGCACAAGCATTCATTTTCAATCATTATTTGCTCTCACAATTCTATTGATACAATTATCAATTTTCTCATCCCTATTCTGTGATAGAAAGATGCACTCACCAAATGGATCATCTACGCTTCTTCCTACTCTACCAGCCATCTGCACAAGAGAGGCCTCATCAAAAACACCATTGGAAGCATCATAAACAATCATATTGACGCTTTTGATTGTAATCCCTCTTTCAAGTACAGTTGTTGCTATCATAACATCATATTTCTTATCTTTGAAATCTTTAATGATACCATCCTTATTTTCAACCTTTGAATCCAGGTAACAGCACTTAAAAATCAGCTTTAGAAAATGATATAGTTTTCTTTCCAGTTTTATCGTAGGAGCAAACACAATGGTTTGCTTATGATTAAATACTAAGCGTTGAAGGCGATAGATGGTATACATGAGCATTATCGGTGGATCCATATAATGCGCCTCAGGAACAATCATATCTCTACCTGTTGGTCTTTTTGGCAAATAAAGATAGCTGATAACATCGTTTCGAACCAGCTTTAATAATGAATCATCTGGAGTTGCTGATAGATAAACCTTTACTCCCTTACAGCTTTTCTCTGCAATTCCATGAAGAACAGCATTCCCTTTGAATGGAAAAGCATCAGGTTCATCAATAATTAGCAAGTCAAAATAATTGTGATATCGATAGAGCTGATGTGTTGTTAAAACAATGACATCTCCAATAGTATCCTTAGTGTATCCCTGGCAGACTGGAATTACCTTTAGCTTCGTAAAAACCGATTGCAATCGTTCAGCAATTTCTATTACAACCTGTCTTCTGGGAATAGCAAAGCCAACTTTTTTTCCTCTTTTTAGCATTTCTGAAATGCATTGATAGACCAGCTCCGTTTTCCCCGCACCACAAACAGCCTCAAGCAGTACGCTTCTGCCAGATGTCACTAAATCTGTAAGACGATTTGATATATCCTTTTGTCTATCTGTTAACTCAAATTTAAGCTGATATTCTGCATCTACCTCCTTCATATTCTCCTCCAGCTGTTTTTCTTCAATCAGAAAACGAATACACTTTCGGCAATACCAGTCCTTCCTTCCCTTATAGAAGCTGACTCCCTCCTTGTTTCCACACCTATTGCATTGCTCATCACCTCAATACATAATTGGCGGCATTCTTAAAAAATGCCTAAAAAAAAGAACAGATGTAGCATCTATTCTTTTAAGCTTTTATTCAATCGTGATTTTCTCACCGTTTAAAACAGAAGTAATATATGACTTTGCTTTATTAATTGATGAAGAAGAAAGATTTACAATTGATAGTTCAGTTCCTGCAACATAGCTTTCACCCCAGCCAGTAGAACCCGTCATACTATACTGAACAACATCCCAGTCAGCCATATCATCTAACTGCATCTGTGCTAAAGCATAAATGTGATTCATTTCAAGATTAGTTGTAAATTTACCTTCAACAGCCTTTAATAAGCTATCAATCTTTGTGATTGTTGAAACTGAGCATACCTTTCTGATACATGCCTTTATAACAATTGCCTGATGCTTGTTTCTATCTAAGTCACCATTTGGTAAGCTGTATCTTTCTCTGCAATAGCCTAATGCCTGCTCACCATCAACATGAATTGTTCCCTTTTTGAAGGTAGTTTCTACCTGATAATACTTACCATTGCTCTTTTCATATAAAACAGCCTTGGTTGTAAATTCATAAGGATTATCTAAATCAACTCCACCAATCGCATTAACAATATCTCTTACTGAAGAGTAATTGACTCTTAAATAGTAATTAATGTTTGTACCTAACAGATTGTTCAAGGTCTGAATCCAGACATTAATACCATTGCTTAATGTTGTAACATGTGTTAGCTTATCATATCCAATAATATTATTGCTCTTTACAATACCAACATATGAATCTCTAGGAATGGTAACAATCAGCACCTGCTTTGTTGATGGATTTACTACAGCCAGCATATTAACGTCACTTCTTACAGAAGCTGACGCCTTAGTTGCACCCCATTCATCTACACCAGTAATTGCGATAATAAATGGCTCTGAAGTAATATCACTAACATTTGCAGTATCAACACCTAAGCTGATTCTTTGTGTACATGTGTATAATGCATTAACCTTTTCTGAGAAATCCTTATAATCGGTGTTATCCTCTAAAACCTTTGTATAAGATTCATTCAGCATAATGGCATCTACAGAGCCAGCATATAAGGCATCTACTGCATCATAAATGCTTTCCATCGCAATTGTTTTGATATCGGCACCGCCTTTTTCGCTGATTTCCTTATTTACAACCTTGATGGCATATTCCTGATAATCTAAATCTAAAGCACTCTGAATAGCAACCTTGCTGCTTGATAATTCATCAATAGAATTATAGCCACTATCATTTAGTGTATAGACAACAATATTTAACTCACCTTCAGAAGGAACCTTGACAAATACCTTTTCCAAGGCGCCCTTATAGCCAGGAAGTTTAATACAGCCAAATAAAAATAATACGCTTAATAAAACACATAAAACGCTTTGAACTGTTTTAGCACTGTTTTTTGTACCAGGTAATACAGCAATAAAAGCTAATGGTAAAACAATTACTGCTAGTACTGCGGCAATCGCTGCTAATGCCCAAGCAGGTAAAGCGTTAAATCCTTTCACAATCAAGAACAACACAATTGCACTGATTATTAAAATACCACAGGTAATCCAAGATGCTCTTTTAATTTTTCTTCTTTTAACAATACGTTTATGTCTGGCAACCTTTTCTGCCTTTGTTAACTCTCTTTTTTCCACCGGTATACCTCCAATGCCACCATATTATAACACAAAAATGTGTTTATAATGTATAATAATTATGGTGATTTTGTGTTACACATCAAAGAGAAAGTCGTTTCAATGCTAGAAGTTAAAAAGTCAAAATTCTATTGTGTTTTGATTCCTTTAAGTGACGACAAACAAATAAAAGATGTTATTGCTTCATTAAAGAAGGAGTATCCAGGAGCAACCCATTATTGCTATGGAGCAATTATTGGAGATATTACACGCAGTAATGATGATGGTGAACCATCATCTACCGCTGGAAAGCCAATTTTAGAAACTTTAAAAAATGCAGATTTAGATAATGTATTAGCAGTCGTGATTCGTTATTTCGGTGGAACATTACTAGGCACTGCCGGATTAGTTAAAGCCTATGGTCAATCTACATCACAATCCATTGCTCAAGCTGTTTTTACGACACCAACTACTGTATATAATTACAGCATCACAATCCCTTATGAGCTTACCAACAAAATTGAGTATGCTTTAAAAGGCAAGGCAGAGATATTAGATCGTATTTACGAAGAAAACGCTACCTACATTTACCAATGCGAAAATGACATTTCCCTGGAAATAAAAGAGCTGACCTCTGGCAAATATCTGCCAGAATTATTGAGCGAAGAAGTCATAGAAAAATAGGATTGATTAATCCTATTTTTTTCCTATATAACGATGTACTTTATCACAATAAATATTGTATTCTTCTTTAAAAGCTAACCTCAAAAATGGTTCCTCTACCATTGTAATCTGCAAATGGAACATCATTATTGCAGACGCTGATACAAGGAAAAGCGCCCAATTAAAGAAACACAAAAGAATGCCAATATAAACTAAATCAAACCCTAAGAATGCTGGATTTCTTGAATATCCATAAATTCCATCTGTAACCATTGCGGTTTTTTCTTCCTTAGAGATACCAGCGCGCCAGCTATCTCTCATAGTAACTACCGAAACCACAAATATGAAATCTCCAATGCCCCCAATAAATAAGCCATCAATTCTTAATAAATTGCTATTTCCATGAGTATTTAACACAATACTAATAACTTCTGTTAAAGGAACAACAATACTCATCGTTTTTAATACAAGTTCAATAAGCTTTTCTTTTCCTTCAGTATCCTTCCCCATATGATCCGTTTTTATACCTTTTCTTTTTTGGGTAAGCATTTTAAAAAAGTAACAGCTATAGAAAACAGCTAATATAATAATCCCACTAATTTTATATTTCATTTCATCCTATCCTTAATATTCTTTCCACAATGAGGGCAATAGTCCCATCCTATGTTTCTTAAGTACCCTTCACAATAAGGACAACGGCATTTCAACAACTGGTAAACAAAACCACAGCCAATCAGAATAACTGCCACAGCAAGAAGAAAGTCTCTAATCATTTCCTCAGAAATATACATAAGACTTGCCCATCCAAAAGATAGCCCCAGGGCAATGAACGCTACTGCAATTGCTGCGTGATTTTTTGGTGTCATATTCTATTCCTCCATCCATATTATATCAACAAAAAAGGTAGAGTTGAACTCTACCTTTTGTCGGATTGTTAATTTCTATTAATTACTTAACAGCATCGATGATCTGTTCGAATGAATCAACCTTTAGAGAAGCTCCACCGATTAATGCACCATCGATATCCTTTTCAGCCATATATTCAGCAATGTTGTTTGGCTTTACAGATCCACCATACTGAACTCTAACCTTTTCAGCAACACCCTTACCGAACATTGCCTTAACCTGGTCTCTAACGATTGCACAAGTGTTCTGTGCATCTTCCTTAGAAGCGCTCTTACCAGTTCCGATAGCCCAGATTGGTTCATAAGCGATAACCATGTTAGCTACATCAGCAGGATTTACACCTTCTAAATCAGCAGCGATCTGGCTTCTTACCCACTGTTCAGTCTGTCCAGCTTCGTAAGTTTCTAATGTTTCACCACAACATAAGATTGGAGTGATACCAGCAGCACATAAAGCCTTAACCTTCTTGTTTAATGCTTCATCAGTTTCACCGAACATCTGTCTTCTTTCAGAATGTCCAATGATACACCACTTAGTACCGATTTCCTGTAACATTGGGATTGAAACTTCACCAGTGAATGCACCGCTTGCTTCATAGTGGCAGTTTTCAGCAGCAACGATTAAGTTCTTAGTGTTCTTGATTGTGCTCTGTAAAGCTAAGAATGAAGTTGCAACACCGAAGTCTGCAGTAGTAACACCTTCAATATATGGATCAATTGCAGCAACGAAAGCTTCTGCTTCTGCAATAGTCTTGTTCATCTTCCAGTTACCAACGATAATTGGAGTTCTCTTTTCGTTGATAGCATCAACACCTGGTAAACCATTACC
>DCGH01000028.1:31705-32416 GCA_002315205.1 Erysipelotrichaceae bacterium UBA1783 | reverse complement strand
TGTATCAATTGAAACAAAGGAGAAATGTGTAGCTTTAATAGAAGTTTCACTACACTAAATAATTATGAGAAAAATATTAAAAGTATTAGCTGTATTATTGATTTTTATATCGTTCAATTCAATTGAAGCCAAAACAAAAGAAAAACCCGTTTTTGAAGAAATAGAATCTATAGATGATTTTTTATATAATGGTGAATATTATCATCTAGATAAATACATTTATGATGGAGAGATACAAATTGTAATTCTAAATGATTTAAATCTATATGTGTTCGATAAAGACTGGAATCAAACCGGATATCAGGATTTAACAATCCATATGAATGTGGTAAGAATGATACCAACTGAAACGCTTGATGATTTTTCTATAAAAAAGAGCAGCATTAAAATGGTTGCTCCAACAATGTATAATAATTGGGGTAACTGGTATCAGGTAACTAATTCCAGTATGTCATTCAACTTAGTTAATTTCGCTAGTGCGTATTCGTTAGCTAGTGCTATGTTCTCGTGTGAGAATAGCAAAGGGATAAAATCCGCTTTTCAAACATGGATGACAATTTCTACAACGTGGATTTCTTTTTTAGGAACTAATACGATAAAAACCACGAGTCTTTATAGGAGAACTAATCTTGACTGTAGAATCGTAGTAAAAGAAAGTGCTCTGGCAACCTCTAGTGCAAGAGATGCAAATTATAATGTAACATGGCTAGA
>DCGH01000028.1:22993-31659 GCA_002315205.1 Erysipelotrichaceae bacterium UBA1783 | reverse complement strand
GGATAAGGATTTATAATATGAGATTTTCAATGATAATTTTAATTTTTTTTCTTGCGTTAGTTTTATATTTTTTCCCGTATCATACTTTTGTTATTGCATTGATGTTTTTGTTAATGCAGTTTAAAAATATATCTGATTTTTATAGATCATATTATTCTGATAAACATAATTTGAAAAAGGATTTATTCTTCCCTGTCGGGGCTATTGTTCTTATGAGCATTGCTTATTTGATTGGTGAAGCATCTATTGCTGTATTAATTAGGTATTTAAATATGGGGCTTATGTACTTTATAGGACGTTATATTGAATCAAAAAAAGATAACTAATTAGAATGAAGGAGATTAGTATTTGCTAATCTCTTTTTATGTTCATGTGAAAAATGTATAATAGTTCTAGGAGAAATCTTTTATGAGTAGAATAATTAGAAACAAGATAGATTTACATTTGCATATAGATGGTTCGGTTCGTCCAGAAACAGTATATGAAATTGCAAGATTAGAGAATATTGAACCTGAATGCAATATGACCTTAGAAGAGATTGCAAAGGAAATGGTGATTCAGCCAGGAACCTTTGACCCAGACTTTCTAACCTTTAATCCACCTATTCGAGCAATGCAATCTAGATATGGAATTCAAAGAGTAACAGAAGAGTTAATTGATACTTTAGCAAAGGAAAATGTAAAGTATGCTGAACTAAGATATGCACCTCAATATCATTTAGAGAAGGGGTTAACGCAAAGGGATGCCATTGAAGCTGCTTGTGAAGGATTGAAGAATGGTTTAGCTAGAAATCCAGGTATTCATTGTGGATTGATCGTCTGCTGTATGGATATTGGTAAGGCAGTGGATAATCGAGAATTGAATTTTGAAACCATTGATTTGGCAAAGCAGTACTTAGATCAAGGCGTTTGTGCTATTGATTTAGCTGGTTATGAATCTGACTTATCTAATTTTAAGGAACTATTTGATTATGCAAAGGAATTAGGCATTCCAGCAACCTGTCACTCTGAATTTACAGTCAAGGAAGCCGTTGTGTTTGAAACATCAAGAATTGGACATGGCTATCAGTTTGCGGAAAGTGAAGAGTATATTTCTTTAGCAAAGCAATATGATGTGACATTAGAGATGTGTCCAGTGTCATCTGTAAAGTATGATTATGGATTAACAATAGATGAAACTCATCCGTTAAGAAGATTATTCTTAGAGGGAGTAAAGGTTACGGTAAACACCGATAACAAAACAGTATTAAATACGGATTTGGAATTGGAATATGATTGCATGCGTAAGATGGGATTTACGGATGACGAGATTGAACAAGTGAATGTCAATGCGATTAAGGCAGCATTCACTACAGAAGAAATTAAAAAAGAGCTTATAGCTTTGACAAAATAAGAGGAGAAATTATGATGAATGTTGGCGTATTAGGATCAGGATTTATTATTCCATATTTTATTGATGCTACAAAAAAGGTAGATGGTTATCATCTAAGAGGACTTTGGGCAAGAAATAAAGAAAAAAGAGAAGCGTTAGCAGAGCATTTTGAGTATGTAACTGGTGATATTGATGAACTATTGAACGATAGCGAAATTGATGTTATTTATGTCGGTTTACCAAATGGCTTACACTATCAGTATTCAAAGATGGCACTACTTGCTGGAAAGAGCATCATCGTTGAAAAGCCATTTGTCGTAACTGTTGCGGAAGCTGAGGAATTATTTGCCATTGGCAAGGAAAAAGGATTATTTGTCTTTGAAGCGATTATGACAAAGTTCCAACCAAACTATGTTGCTGCAAAGCCATATATTGAAAAGCTTGGAGATATCAAGATTGTAGAAGGAAATTTCTCTCAATATTCAAGAAGATATGATAAGTTCAAATCAGGAATTATTTTACCAGCCTTTTCTAAGGAGTTAGCTGGAGGATCATTAATGGACTTAGGTGTTTACAATATTCATTATGTGGTTGGATTATTTGGTAGACCTTCTAAAGTGGCTTATTTCCCTAATGTATTAAAGGGTGTGGATATCTCTGGTGTATTAGTTTTAGATTATGGCAGTTTTAAGACGACACTAATTAATGCTAAGGATTGTGGAGCAGAAAGCTTTGTGACTGTTCAAGGTGATAAAGGCTATATGAGATGCAATGGAACCAGCTCAAGATGTCAAAATATTGATATTGTATTAAATGATAAAACTACTACAAGAATTGGCTCTGAGGCAGTTGCTGAAATGGGCGGTATGAAGGTTGAACTGGAAGAATTCCTAGATATGTATACAAAAAAGGATTTGGATAGATGCTGGAAGTATGCAAATGAAACACTCGATGTTCAGCATGTATTAGAGGATGCTATTCAATTTGCTGGATTAGATTATTAAAAGTAAAAGGATTGCGATGCAATCCTTTATTTGTTATAGATACTGTTTGAACCAGTGAACAATTTCATCTCTAAGGTTCATAGCTAAATTAATAGGACCTAAAGCTAATAAACCATGATTCGCATCCGGAGATAAAATCAGTTTTACTGGTAATTGAGGATGAGAGGCTTTTAATAATTTAAAAAGCTGAATCATTTGTGCAGGGATGCAGTTGGCATCCTTTTGTTGTGCTGCCATTAGAAATGGAACCCTAATCTGATCTGCATAGCTATTAGGCGATTGCTTAACATAATCAGCCATATAGTCTGTATAGTCATCAGGGTATTCCTCTAAAGAATCTCCACCAGCAGAATGAGAGCAGTTCGCAATCATTAAGAAGTTACCTAATGGGCAAAGTGCGGCTCCAGCTTTAAAGAAATCAGCATGTCCACAAGCATAAATGGTTTCAAATCCACCATAGCTACCACCAGTAATTCCAATTCTATCGATATCAATAAAATCAAACTGCTGTGCTGCATTTTTACAATAGTCAATCAGCTGATTCATTGCATCATCTTTAAATGCTGGTTCCATATTGGAATGTTGCTTACCATAACCTGAGCTTCCAATTGGATTTGCATAGATAATCGCAAAGCCTTTAGCAGCGTAATGATGAAGCTCTAAAGAGAAACCAGAGCTATACATGCCATTTGGGCCTCCATGGACAACTAATAGTGTTGGATACTTTTCTTTTTCCCTGTAGTTTGCTGGTTTCATTACCCAACCATAGATATTGCTTTCAAAGTCAATGGCCTCATTGATTTTCGTATCATCAAGGAACCGATTAAAACGGTTTATGACATGCATTTCTTTTGTTTCTGTATTAATTTCTACCTGTTGTGTTGGGGTAGTAGAGGTTGTATGTAAGGCAAATATGATGTTTCCTTCCTTATGGATTAATCCCTTAAAGTTATTTTGTCCTCCAATTAATAATTCGTTTTTACCATCTTTATTTGCTTTGAAAAGATGAATAGTGCCTTTCATACAACGACTATAAATAATCTCATCTTCATCCGTAAAGCAATAGCTAGCCTTAGCCCCCTGATAGATGGAAAAATTATAACAGTCACAATCTGTGCCTTCTTCTTTTTCATCATCAAAATCAAAGACGAAGCTTGCTTCAATGCTTTCAGAGAATTGATTGTCTAAACAAATCAGATGATTTGGCTGATTAAAGCCATTTTCTGTTTTTTGAACAGCTAATAATAACTTAGAGTAGTCTTTGTTAAAGACAATCAATGAGCCAGGATGAGGTTTGACATTATTACAGCTGATAAAAGGTTCATTATTTTTAAAGATTGTTAATGAGCCTTGTTCATTGAATCTGTAAAAATAGATGTCATCGTTCTGATCAAAGATTGGTGACATTGCTCCCTTGTAATCTAAATAGGTCAAATTTTGACTTTCTATATCTAAAAGGTATAGGCAACGCTTAGATTCATCCTTGTAGCCATAATCAGCATCACTTTTAAAGCTTGCATTTTTTACAATAATAGGGTTTAGCTCAATGTCCTTTAATGCTTTCTTTAGCTGCTGGGTACTATAGAGATAGTTTAGCTTTTCAGGATCATCGTCATCGTAATATCGAACAGTTAATAAAGCCTTAGTTTTATTAGGATTCACTACATAGCTTTCAATACCATGAAGCAGATTTGTTAGTTTTGTGGCTTTGCCATCTTTGATTCTATAAAGCTGATTCTGGATAAAGTACTTACGAATTTCACGCATTGGTAAGTATTGGTTATAATCCTGATTATCAGCATTAGATAGGATGAGAATGCTGCCATCATTTAAAAATGATGGAGAGAATTCGTTATAACCACCAGCGCTTATTCTGGTGATTTCTTGACTTTCTAATGATTTACAATAGGCTTTTCCAACAAAATATAGGCTGCTTTCATGCCAATAAGAGGTTGCATAAGCTATTCTATTGGTGGTTTTGTCGTAACAGATGACAGAAGGAGAAGTAAACTGCTGGAATGCATTGGTTTCAATTGTTTTCATAGCTAGATACCTCTTTTCAACCATCCAATGATGGCATCATATAATCGAATCTGTTTTTTCATATTTCCTTCGCTAAAGAAATTATTCTTTTCATTAGGGATAACCATCATTTCACTTTGAAGATCTTTTTTTCTATCCTTTAAAGCACTATAAAGAAGCTCGGCTTCCTCTAGTGGATGAGTATAATCGAATTGTGGATGAACAAGTAAAACATCGCAGTTAATCTGATCAACATTCTTCATTTTTGAGGATTTTGCCAAAGAAACCCAATAATCAACAAGCGATTGATCTTTAAAATCTATAGTTTCGTTAGTTAAACCTAAAGAAATACATTGATCTGTTCTACTTTGGAAACCAACAGCTTTGGAAATAGTAGATAGCTTTGGTAATGTTTCTAATAAGCCATCCTCAAAAAAGAAAGCAAACTTCTTTCCCTGAATCTTTTCTATTTCGGAAACATCATCAACACAATAGATGTTAAACCTCTTATCAAAGAAATATTGCAGAATTTCTTTTCTAAGCTTATTGTTGAAAATCAGAATAGACTGTTTATTGTTTGGATTTATCAGATTTCCTTTGAAGTAAGCTTCTTTCTTCTGGCTAGGCTTAAAATTGTAGTTTGAAAGCTTTGATAAACGAGTCGTATAGCTATAATATCGATGAATATATGGAGTATACCCATCAGTATCGAATTGATCCAGGCTAGTTATTTTTTTAGGTGAATGAATTAGCTGATATTGGATTTTCTCATATTCATCTTTATGTAACTGTTTAGTAATGACCTCTTGCGCAGATAGTGCCTTGGCTTTAATAATTATTCTTTGCTTATCTATCAGATAGTCGGAAACGCCATATTTAAAGCTAGTAATTCTTTTTGCCTTATCCTTAAAATCATAGCGATATAGTTGCATCAATCCTGTTTTATTCGCTAAGAAAAAAAGCTGATTCTGATGAATCATAGGTTGAACGCAATTATATTTCTTATTCAGTACTGGTGCGTCATTAACAAAGATGGAATGATGAAAATCACCAGTATTTTTATGTATTGATGAAATTTGTTGAATTTTATATTCATTGAATTGAATGCTTTCTTCAACAAAACAAAGATTTAATAATTGATTTACTGTCATTTTCTCGTACTTTCCTTGGAATAAATTATAAGTTTATTGTAAGTTTTTTACAATAATTGTAAAAAGCTTTCAAAATATTATATAATTTAATATGCATAAAAAGGGGCATGAATATGATTAGTGAAATGGAGCTTCAAATTGTTCTGGCAAAGGCACAATCAACTGGTGCTGATTTTGCAGAGCTTTTTTTCGAAGATCGTAACGATACAATTATCAAAGGAGCAAATCAGACTGTGGATGGAATTACAAGCCTCCACATTTTTGGCGTTGGCTTATATGTTTTAAAGGGAACAGTAAGTGTATATGTTTATTCTAATGATACATCTATGAATTCCTTGATGAACTTAGCTTCAACAGCAGCTTCATTAATCCCATTTGCCAAAGAAAATGTAACAAAGCATATTACCTTTACAGAACAAAAGAATCCAATATTGAATCCAGTAGAGATTTATCCAAAGGATGTAGAAACCAAAAAGAAAATTGAAATCCTTAAGGAAATGGATTTAGCCGCAACAAGTACTGGTGTAAAAACAAGCGGTATGCGCACAGAGTATTATGACAATACTCAAAAGGTAACGATTGTTAATTCAGAAGGATTAATTACCTCTGATGAAAGAACCAATACCAGAGTGAGATTAGCTGGTGCTGTCTGTTACCAGGATAAGGCAAGCTTCTCATTCCATGATTTTGCTAAACCAATGGGCTTTGAAGCCTTTGAAAAATATGATTATATTGGCTTTGCCAAGAATACGATTTTAAATACTGAAAGGTGCTTAAAAGCGCAGGGTGCTAAAAGTATGGTTTGTCCAGTAGTGTTCTCCCCTAATTGTGGAACCTTCTGGCATGAATCCTGTGGGCACAATTTAGAGACTACAGCATTAAATGGCTGTTTCAAGGGAAAGCTTGGAGAAATGATTGCTTCAGAGAAGGTAACATTATTAGATGATGGTACTATCCCTGGCTTATATGGATCTGAGGCAATAGATGATGAAGGACATGTAACACAGAAAAATCTGCTGATTGAAAATGGACGTATGGTGAACTGGTTATCAGATCGTAAGGGTGGCAGAATGACTGGTTTAGGCTCTAATGGATCAGGCAGAAGACAATCCTATCGTTTTGCTCCAGTAGCCAGAATGCATAATACCTATTTAGCTTCAGGAACAGATAAGACAGAGGATATTATTTCTTCAGTTGATAAAGGACTATATGTAGAATACCTTGGTGGTGGTGCTTCAGGTAATAATTTCTCGGTAGCTGTAGGCTATGGCTATCTGATTGAAAATGGACAATTAACCAAGCCGGTTGCTAATTTAACCTTATCAGGAACTAGTACAGAAATCATTCAGAGAATTGATATGGTTTCTGATGATAGTAAACTTCCTGAGGGTGGTGGATTCTGTGGTGCGAGCTCAGGCTTATGCAACGTTACAGATTTTACACCAACCTTTAGAGTAAGCAGTATGAATGTAGGAGGTAATGAAGAATGATTTCTTTAGAGAATTTCAAGAAAGCATTTGCTCAAATGCCTTCCTATATTAAAGAAGCAGAAGTGAATTGTGAAACTCACAATATCATCATTGTTTCTGAAAGCAATGGCAAGGTTGAAGATATTCAGATGAACAATTTCTCAGAGTTTTATCTTCGTGTTGCTTCAGAGAAAAATGGCTATGCCTATACTCAATGTCTGGATGAAAATCCAATGGAATTAATAGAAAAGGCCTATCAGAATAGCTTGTCTGCTGAGAAGAGTCAGCTGGAAAGTATGAATAGAGAAAACAGGCAGATTGTTTATTCAGATAAGGAAGCAATCAAAGACATTAATTTATTGTCAAATAAGGCAATAGAGATTGAGTCAAAGATATTGGAAAAGTTAAACAAAGAAAATGTAGAAATAACTGTTGAGCTAAAAAGCGAAACCTATGGACAAAACACAGTGAATAGCTATGGCTTTGAGGCTGTTAATTATGTTCCAGTTTATATTCTTTCTGTTTCAGCTAATAGTCAAGATCGCTTCGCTACAATTGAACAGACAAAAAATAGTGTTGATGAATTTGATTTAGATCAACTTGCAGAAAACTTAAAGCTTCGATTAAGCTGGCAACAAAATCAAAGTGCTGGTTTTGTATCGGGGGATTATCCGGTAATTCTATCTGCCGAAGCTGTATATTCATTGATTTCTACAGCCTGGCAAGAGCTTGCATCTCATAAGTATTTAGATGGTGGAAGCATCTATTCAGGAAAACTAAATGAAAAAATTATGGCAGATTGCTTAAGCTTCACAGACTATACAACAATCAAGAATTCAGGCTTTGAATTTAATTGTGATTGTGAGGGAAGTGAAGGTAAGGATTGCCAGTTAGTAGAAAATGGTGTGTTAGTTGGTTTAATGACCAATGCCACTTCAGCAAAGGCTTTAGACATTTCTAATTCAGCCAATGCTGGAAGAAGACCATTATTATTTGGTAACATTGCCACAGATATCTTAGTCACACCTAAAAATTTTTGTATTGAGCCATCAGATAAATCATTAGATGAGCTAATTCAAAATATGAATAATGGTATTCTGATTACAGAATACTTTGATGTATTCCATTCCTTAAATATTGCCTCAGGAAGCTTCAGTGTTCCTTGCTTCGGCGTATTGATTGAAAATGGAAAGATGGTCAAAAATCTAAAGGCATTAACAATGACTGGTAATCTAAAGGATTTACTGTTCAATGCTATAGAGGTTGGTAATGACTTTATGGTTCGACCAATGTATTATTTGCACAATTTTGGTATTGGTGCCTGCAGTATTCGCTTTGCTAAGGTGACAATATCTGGTGAATAGGAAAGAGGGTAAAATATGGTAAAGTATATTTTAAAAAAGATTCTAATCGCTCTTACCACTGTCTTTGTTTTAGCAACATTAACATTCTTTTTAATTAAGCTAATTCCGGGTGATCCTTTCTTAAATAAGGATATTAAGCCGTATGTTCAAGATTTGCAGAGAGCATATTATGGTTTAGATAAACCATTATGGCAGCAATACATAATCTACATGGGGAATTTATTAAAGGGAGATTTAGGAACCTCTTTAACAAAGCCGGGTAGACCAGTATTAACCATCATCATG
>DCGH01000028.1:19328-22986 GCA_002315205.1 Erysipelotrichaceae bacterium UBA1783 | reverse complement strand
AACCTTCCCAGTGAGTGCAAAGCTAGGATTGGTATCACTTTTCTTTGGTGAAATTATTGGTATTTTCTTTGGTATTATCTGTGCACAGTTTAGAGGGAAATGGCCTGATTATGCATTAACATTACTAGCAGTCATTGGTATTGCAGTACCATCAATGGTACTAGGTCCAATTATTCGTTTAGTATTTGGTGTTAAATTGCAATGGTTTCCAGTTTCTGGCTGGGGTAGTGCAGCACAATATGTCCTTCCTTGCTTCTGCTTAGCTTTAGGAACAATTGCCGGTAGAACTAGAGCAATGAGAGCTTCAATGCTAAGAGTTACAACAGAGGACTATGTTAAAACAGCAAGAGCTAAGGGTTTAAATGAATTTGAGGTTGTTAGTAGACACGAGCTTAAAAACTCTCTAATTCCAGTAATGACTAATTTAGGTGGAGCAATTGCTGGTGTAATGATGGGATCATTTATCATTGAGCAGATGTTTTTAATCCCAGGATTAGGAAAATACTTTGTAGATTCTATTACTTCCTTAGATTATCCAGTTATCATGGGAACAACTATTTTCTATGGTATTGTTTTAGTTGCATTGAATTTATTAGTAGATGTACTATTCGGTATTGTGGATCCACGTATCAGAATTGATTAGGAGGAACTGTTATGATTGAAAATAAAGAAACAGTAGAGCAGTTTGAAGCTAACGATTTTGATGAAATCCCCGAAGGAACCTTTGATTCTGAAAAGATTTCCAGAGCAACCACAACCTATTTTAAGGATGTCTGGAGAACCTTTAAGAAAAATAAGCTGGCATTAATTGCTTTAATCATTATGGCAATTCTTATCTTTATGGTTTTAGTTGGTCCATTTATGAATAAGTATGATTATTTCTCAAATGATTATACCAAATCCAATGTTGGGCCTACCGCTGAAAACTGGTTTGGTACCGATAATTTAGGTAGAGATTTATGGACTAGAGTCTGGACTGGCGGCAGAGTATCATTATTTATTGCTGTAGTATCTATGGTTATTTCTTATGCTGTTGGTATGGTAATTGGTGGTATTTCAGGCTTCTATGGTGGCAAGGTAGATATGATTATCATGCGTATCATCGATATCCTGATGGGTATTCCTGAGCTTGTCTATATGACATTATTAATGTTAATTTTCCAGTCTGGTACGATTGGTTCATTATGTATAGCAATGAGTATTACTGGCTGGATGGGACCAGCAAGAAGTGTTCGTGGTTTAATTTTACAGATTAAGAGTCGAGATTATGTTGTTGCAGCAGAAACCTTAGGTGCTTCTCCTGTAAGAATTATCAGAAAGCATTTAATCCCAAATATTTTAGGTATTTTAGTTGTTGGTATGACAATGACTATTCCAGGATTAATCTTTGCGGAAGCTTTCTTAAGCTACATTGGGTTAGGTGTTACCCCACCAAATCCAAGCTGGGGACAGCTAATTAAAACAGCAGCAGCCAACTTCCGTTATCATCCATACCAATTCATTATTCCATGTGCATGTGTTGCAGCAACAATGCTTTGCTGCAATTTGATTGGTGATGGATTAAGAGATGCTTTAGATCCAAAGCTAAGAGGAAGATAGAGGTGTCAATGATGGAAAACGAAAAGATTTTAGAGGTTAAGGATTTAATCGTTTCCTTTGATACCTATGCTGGTGAGGTTCAGGCAGTAAGAGGCGTTAGCTGGTATTTAAACAAAAAAGAAACCATTGCGATTGTTGGTGAATCTGGATGTGGTAAAACTGTATCGATTCAGACAGTCATGGGTTTAAACAAAAAGGAAGCAAGAATTAAAAAGGGTCAGGTTTTATTAGAAGGTGAAGACCTGATTCCAAAAACTATTAAGGAAATCAGAAAATATCAGGGCGATAAAATGTCTATTATTTTCCAGGATCCATTTACCTTCTTAAATCCAACAATGACAGTTGGAGATCAGATTACGGAAGTATATCGCAAGCACTATAAGGTTTCTAAAAAGGAAGCTGAAGCTAAGGCAATTGAAATTCTTAAATTAATTTCACTGCCAAATATTGAAGAGAATATGAAAAGATATCCTCATCAATTGTCTGGTGGTATGAGACAGAGAATTGTCATAGCCATGGCATTAATCTGTAATCCAAAGGTATTATTTGCCGATGAGCCAACAACAGCACTAGATGTTACGGTACAGGCTCAGATTATCGAATTAATGAATGGCTTAAAGGAAAAGGTTGATGCCTCTATCGTATTGATTACACACGATATGGGTGTTGTCGCAAATATGGCAAACCGTATTTATGTTATGTATGCTGGTAAGATCATGGAGCATGGTGATGCGAATGCCATCTTCAAAAATCCTAAGCATCCATATACCATTGGTTTATTAAAGTCCGTTCCTCGTCTGGATGAAAAGACGCAAGGTGAATTACATTCTATCCCTGGCACACCACCAGATTTAATTAATCCACCAGTTGGCTGTCCATTTGCGGCAAGATGTCCTTATGCGATGAATATTTGTGCCAAAAAGATGCCACAGTATCAGCAATTTGATGAGCCAGAGCACTATGCTGCCTGCTGGTTAAATCATCCTGCCTGTCCAAGAAAGGAGAACATCTAAGATGGAAAAAGAAGTTATTTTAGAAGTCAAAGATCTATCTACCTATTTTGAGGTAAAGCAGGGAACATTAAAAGCGGTTAATGGTGTCAGCTTACAGATTCATAAAGGTGAAACTATTGGTTTAGTTGGTGAATCAGGATGTGGTAAATCAACCTTAGGAAAAACAATTATGCGCTTATACAAGCCAAATGGTGGCTCTGTAGAATACAAGGGAAGAGATATCTGGACTATTAAGAAAAAGGACCTATTACAGTATCGTAAGGAGGTTCAGATGATTTTCCAGGATCCATATGCATCCTTAGATCCATTAATGGTTGTATCAGATACGATTGAAGAGGGATTAGAAATTCATAAGATGTATTCTGACGATAGAAAAAAGCGTGTTGGTGAACTGTTAAAGTTGGTCGGATTAAATCAAGAGCATGCCAATCGTTTCCCTCATGAGTTTTCAGGTGGACAGAGACAGCGTATTGGTATTGCTAGAGCATTAGCAGTTGAACCAGAGCTAATTGTCTGTGATGAGCCAATCTCAGCATTAGATGTATCGATTCAGGCTCAGGTAGTTAATTTACTAAAGAAGCTGCAGAATGACATGGGCATGGCTTATTTATTCATTACTCATGATTTATCTATGGTTCGTCAGATTTCTGATCGTATTGCTGTTATGTATTTAGGCTCTATAGTTGAGTTAGCGAACAGTGAGGATATTTATCTGAAAGCTGCTCATCCATATACAAAAGCTTTATTATCAGCAATTCCAATTGCTGATCCAGAGGTAGAAGCAACCAGAAAGAGAATATTATTAACTGGAGATGTTCCTTCTCCTGTTAATTTACCAGCAGGTTGTCCATTCGCCTCAAGATGTCCTATCGCTACAGAAAAGTGTTTCAAGGAAAAACCGATTTTGACAGAAATTGAAAGTGGACATAGTGTGGCTTGTCATTTTTCGAATAAACAACTATAAAAATGATTGAAAATAATCATTTTATAGGTGTATATTAATTTATAACAATTTAAGGAAAGGGAAAAAAATGAAAAAATTATTA
>DCGH01000028.1:12307-19236 GCA_002315205.1 Erysipelotrichaceae bacterium UBA1783 | reverse complement strand
ACTCAATCACTGTTGCTGTATCTTACGATGCTTCAACTTTAGATGCTGCTGCTTCTGTAGAAGATGGCTCTGGATTTGCTGTTAGATTAATCACAGAAGGCTTATTAAGAAGTGTTAATAACGTAATTGGCGAAGGTATTGCTGATAAGTGGAGCGGTAGTGAAGATGGTTTAACTTGGACATTCCATTTAAAGGAAACTAAGTTCTCTGATGGAACTCCAGTTACTGCAAACGATGTTAAGTATGCTGTAATCAGAGCATTAACTCCTGAAAATGGTTTAGCAAATGCTTCAGATTCTGCAATTAGCACTATCGTAAATGCTGTTGCATATTCAAATGGTGAAGTTACTGCTGATCAGGTAGGTATTACTGTTGTAGATGATTACAATATCACATTCACTTATGCTTCTCCAGCTGATGAAGAAACATTCACTTCAGTATTATTTGCTCCAGTTAAGCAGGCTTTAGTTGAAGAAAAGGGCGTTGCTTATGGTTCAGATGCTGATGCATTCATTGGTAATGGTGCATTCACTATTGAGTCTTGGGCTCATGATTCTTCAATCAAGTTCGTTAAGAATGCAAACTATTGGGATGCTGAAAATGTAAGCTTAGATTCAATCGTTACAGCAGTAGGCGCTACTGGTGATACAGCTGTTGATATGATTTCTACAGGTACATTAGATGTTGCTTCATTCCAGACTGAAGAACAGGTTGGTGCAGCTGTTGCAGCTGGCTACAAGTCAATGACTGTTGAAGGAACTACTCAGTTCTTACATGTAAACAGTGCTGGTGCTACTGATGAAACTGGTAAGTGGTTAAGCAATGTTAACTTCCGTAAGGCTTTAAGTGCTGCATTAGATAGAGATGCTTTAGTTGCTACTGTTTATAAGGGACAGACTGCTGCTTCAAGCTTAATTTCTAATTCAGAATATGGTGTAAACGACTTATTCAATAAGGAATATACAACTGGTAGCTGGTCAACAGCTCAGGATGTAGAAGCTGCTCAGAAGTATTTAGCTGCTGCTATGGCTGATTTAGGATGCACTGATGTTAATGAAATTCCAACATTCAAGCTATTAGCTATGGAATCTACAGGTAATACTGATGCATTAAATGCAATCGCTGACCAGTGGTCAAAGGCTTTAGGCATCAAGTGTGAATTAGATATGCAGACAATCATGGGTATGATTATGAAGGTTTACAGTGGCAACTTCGATTTCTGGAAGGGTGGAAATGGAATTGAAACTGACTCATTCGATTACATGGGTGATTACACTACTGTAGATGGCTACTATGGTTATGAAGATGAAACATTCGATGCATTATACCAGGCTGGTTTAGATGCTGTTGGTACTCAGGCAAGAAAGGATGCTTTAGCAGCTATTGCTACTTACTTCTCTGAAAATATGATGGACTTACCTATTACATGGCAGTCATCATCATTATGCTACAACTCTTGTATCCAGAATTTAGCAGTTGACCATAACAATGTTGACTACAGATTTGCAAAGGTTGTAAACGAGTAATTCAATCTTGAAAAAATCAAACCGTTTCGCACTATTGCGAGACGGTTTTCTTTTGGAGTAAAATAGAGATAGTTTTTAGGAGATGACCTATATGAAAATTGTTGAAAGAGCAGAAGTATTTGAAAAATTAGATATGCAAAGCTGCATCAGACTAATGGCTGATGCTTTAAAGGATTTATCTGCAGGTAAGGCTGCCCAGCCATTACGTGCAATGTATAAGCTTCCAGGTAATGAAACCTTTGGCTTTATGCCTGCTTATTTAGGTGCTGATAGCTATTATGGTGCTAAGGTCGTTGTTGCCTGCCCACAAAATGCAGGAACTTCCTATCCAAGTCATTCAGGCTATGTGCTAGTATTTGAAGCTGCTCATGGAACTGTTGTTGGTTTAGTGGATGCAACCAGTGTTACTCAGATTAGAACAGGGGCAGTCAGTGGTGTTGCTACAGATTTATTAGCTCGTAAGGATGCTAGCCATTTAGCAATCATTGGAACTGGTGCGCAAGGAAGAAGCCATTTAGAAGCTATTCGCTTAGTGAGAGATATTAAAAAGGTAACCTGCTTTGATTTAAATCCTGCTTCAGCAGAAAAGTTTGCAAAAGAAATGAATGAAAAGTTTGGCGTTGAGGTGACTATTTGTGATAGTGCAGAAAGCTGTGTTAAAGATGCTGATATTATCTGTACTGTTACCCCTAGCAAATCTGCTTATTTACAAAAGGATTGGATTAAAAAGGGTGCACATATTAATGCTGTTGGTACATTCACTCCAGCAACCGCTGAGGTTACTAGTGAATTAGTTGCAGCTAGCAAGCTATATGCTGATAATATTGAAGCCTGCAAGAAGGAATCTGGTGAATATTTAAATGCCTTAAAGGAAGGCTTAATTACAGAGAATCATATTGTTGGTGCGATTGGAGATATTATCTTAGGTAATTGTAAGGGTAGAGAAAACGACGAAGAAATTACAATGTTTGATGCATTAGGAATGGCCATTGAGGATATTGCCAGTGCAATGTATGTTTGTTTATAGGAATAGAGAAAATGTTTGATTTTAAAACGATTGTTGATAGAAAAAATTGTGGTTCATTAAAGACGATGTTTACGCCTGAAAAATTAAGAGAAAAGGGCATCGTTACTTTTGCTGCGGGTGAAATGGATTTTCCAACTGCTCCAGCAATCAATGAAGCAATTAAAAAGGCAGCAGAGAATGGCTTATATGGTTTTACTTTACCAGATGACCACTATCTTTCTACTGTTCAAAACTGGCTTGATAATGTGAGAGAAGCAAAGATAGAAAAAGATTGGATTGTGACAACATTAGGTACTATATATTCTTTGGCAACAGCGATTAAGGAGTTCGTGGCAGAGGATGAAAGTATCATTGTAATGCCACCATATTATTCCAGATATAAGCAGGCAGCAGATCGCTTAAAAAGAGGAACTGTCTATAGTCCATTAGTTTTAAAGAATAATCGCTATACAATTGATTTTGAAAACTTAGAAGCTTTAATGAGTAACCCAAAGAATCGTTTATTAGTATTCTCTAATCCACATAATCCTTCTGGTACGATCTTTACAAAGCAAGAGCTTACCGGTCTTGCCAAGCTATCAGAAAAGTATGGAACGATTGTGGTTTCTGACGAAATCTTTGCAGAGAATTTATTAACCGAAGAAAAGGTTACCTGCTATATCACAATCAAAGAAGCACAAAGATATGGTATTTCAACGACCTCTTTGGGAAAGGCCTTTAACTGTACTGGTATGAATCATGCTAACATTCTGATTGCGGATTCACAATTGAGGGAAAGATTTGCAACAAGAAGAACCAATGATCATTATGGCAGCATTGACCCACTAGCTTATGCTGCAACCATTGGTGCCTATAGTGAGCAAGGATATCAATGGTTATTGGAGGCAAATAAAATCATTAAGGAAAACTCTAGGATTGTTCATGAAACAATGGATAAGCTAGGCTGTCCTATATTAGAGAATAAGGGTTCCTTTGTCTGCTGGGTGGATTTTTCTCGCTTTGGTTTGGAAAATGAAAAGCTGGAAGAGTTTTTAGTAGAAAAGGCACTGTTCCATATTGATAATGGTTCGGATTATGGTTGTCTTCATCCAATGTATGCAAGGGTAAATTTAGGCTCTACAATTGAGCAGACCACTGCAGCAATGCAGCGTTTATTGGATGCATTTACAAAATAGTATAAATAGGAAAAAGGTACAAAATATGGTATAATACAAGTACCTTTTTTTATGTTGTGAGGTAAGCAATATGGATGAAAAAATTGAGTTAATGAGACAAATCGTTCAGCAGCTAAATGAAGCTTCTGACGCTTATTATAATGGCGCTGGGGAGCTAATGACAGACTACGAATGGGATAAGTTATTTGATCAGTTAAAGCAACTGGAAAACGAAACAAACCTTATTTTAGAGGATTCTCCAACCAACAATGTTTCCTCTGATGCTATTGCTGGCACGAAAGAAGCCCATGAGTATTTAGCGCTTTCCTTAGCGAAAACAAAAAAGGTAGAGGATTTAGTTAAGTGGTCTGAAGGAAAACCAATCTGGCTAAGCTGGAAGCTAGATGGCTTAACACTAGTTGTTACCTACAACAAAGGAAAGCTGATAAAGGTTGTCACCAGAGGTGATGGTCATGTTGGTACTAATATTACTCATCTTGCTAGTGCTATTGAGGGTATCAGTAAAACCATTAAGTCTAAGGAAAAGGTAGTAATCCGTGGTGAAGCGGTCATTTCCTATAAGGATTTTGAAGAGTTCTGTGCATCCAGTGAAGAGGATTACGCAAATCCAAGAAATTTAGCAGCGGGTTCTTTAACATTAAAGGATATAGATGAGCTAAAGAAAAGAAAAATCCATTGGATTCCTTTCACATTGGTTCATACCGATAGTGAAATCAATAGCTGGAAGGAAAGAATGGAGTTTTTAGAAGAAAATGGTTTTGAGGTTGTTGAAAGAGAAATGATTGAAAAGCCTGATCAGTCTTCAATTCAAAGGGTGATTGACCATTTTACAGTTAAGGTGACTGATGGAGAAAATCCATATCCAGTGGATGGTTTAGTTATCTGCTATGATGATTGTGTGTATGCTTCTACAGGATCAGTCACAGGACATCATGCTACTAGAGCTGGCTATGCCTTTAAGTGGGCAGATGAATCTGCTGACAGTAAGCTAAGCTATATTGAATGGAGCTGTGCTGCTTCAACGATTACACCAGTGGCAGTATTTGAACCAGTGGAGCTAGAGGGTACAACAGTTAAAAGAGCAAGCTTATGTAATATATCAGAATGTGAACGATTAAATTTAGGTGCTACAGGTACTGAAATATCTGTAATCAAAGCGAACAAAATCATTCCGAAGGTGATTAAGGTTACAAAGAAGGTTGGAGAGTTAGAAATTCCAGCTCATTGTCCAGTATGTAGCTTTCCTACAAGGATTGCGATTAGTGAGGTCAGTGCAACCAAAACATTAAAGTGTACTAATCCAGATTGCCCAGCAAAGCAATTAAATAAATTCTCACGCTTTGTTTCTAAGGCAGGATGTAATATTGATGGCTTATCAACAATGACCATTGCCAGATTTGTTGATTTAGGATGGATAAAAAATAACCCAGACATTTATAGATTAGTAAATCATCGTGATGAAATTGCCAAACTCGAGGGATTTGGTGAAAAGAGCGCAGATAATATTGTAAAGGCAATTGAAAAGGCAAAGACTGTTGAAGATACCAAGCTGGTATATGCTTTAAATATTCCATTAGTTGCCCAGGATGTAGCGAAAAAGCTGTTAGGTGCTTATCGTTTCAATGATTTATTTGCGACAGCAAGAAATGTTCAGGAAGATGATTATTTCTCTCATATCGATGGTATTGGCCCAGAAAAATCTTCATCATTTATTCAATGGTGTAAGGATGAAAAGAATATGGCAATGCTAGAGGATTTATTATCTATTATTACAGTGGATGAGCCTAGTAAGGAAAGCACAGGTAAAAAGTGTGATGGATTGACCTTTGTTGTGACAGGTGATGTTTATACATTTAAAAACAGAGATGAGCTAAAGGAATACATTGCTTTTCAAGGTGGTAGGGTTGCCGGAAGTGTATCAGGTAAGACAAGCTTCCTGATTAATAATGATATCACCTCAACCTCTGGAAAAAATAAGAAGGCAATGGAGCTGAATATTCCAATTATTTCAGAACAGCAATTTATTGAACAGTTTGTAAATGAGGAGTAATTGTATGAAAAAGCAAAATAATATTCTTTACAATATCGTTGTTTTTACACCAATGCTCGGAGCATTCGCTGTGATCATTAAGTACCTTTATGATGCGGGTATCTTTGATTTAGACTTTTTGGATTTTATGATGTTTTATGCCATTGGAATTCTGCTATGCTATTTATGCATCACAATCCATATTATCATTCATGAGGCAGGGCATCTTATCTTTGGTTTAAAAGAAGGCTATGGTTTTGTTTCTTATCGTATAGGACCATTTGCTTTTGTTCAGAACGATGGAAAAATCGAAATGAAGACCTATACCTTGGCAGGTACTGCTGGGCAATGCTTAATGTCACCACCTGAAATGGTTAATGGAGAAATTCCAGTTTCTCTATATAATTGGGGTGGTGTACTAATCAATAGCATTGTTAGCGCTATTGGTATTATGATGGCCTTTGTACTTCCTGAAAAGTCTTTGTTAAGAGCAGCATTTGGTGTGTTTTCATTAATTGGTATCTATGTTGCTTTTCAAAATGGTATACCGCATATTGTTGGTAATGTTCCAAATGATGGATATAATGCTGAACATTTAAAGGATGATCCAAAGGCAATGAAAGCCTTCTATAATTCGTTAAAAATCAATGAATTATTAAATAAGGGAATTCATTTGAAGGATATGGATGATAGCTTATTTGAACTGCCTGATCAAAAGGATTGGAGCAATCCGTTATTATTCTCTGGTGCTGTCAGCTATAGTTCTCGTTTAATTGACCAGAAAGATTTTTCAGAAGCAAAAAAGCTATTAAAAAAGCTTTTGGAGAAAAAGGAAGAGCTTGTTGGTATTTATCGCTATATGGTCATTGCTGATTTTATCACCTTAGATGCGCTTGAAAAAGGAAAAAATGCAGATTTAAGCTATTTCCAGGACAAAAAATTTGTTGCGTTCTATCGAAAAATGATAAAGAATTCATCTATTTTAAGGACAGAATATGCGATTAATCGATTGGTAAATAATAATGATGAAATGTCTGAAAAGACATTGAAAAGCTTTAATAAGCTAAAAAAGAATTACCTGGTTGCTGCTGAATGGGAAAGCGATGCTGAGATTATTGATATTATTCAAAGAAAAGCGAATTAAAACTTTAAAAGCTATATTCAATATAGCT
>DCGH01000028.1:5528-12274 GCA_002315205.1 Erysipelotrichaceae bacterium UBA1783 | reverse complement strand
TAGCTTTTTTATTTTACAAAGAGGTTGATTATCCTTTATCATTAAGATAATAAATGGAGGTCGGCAATATGTATAATGAAAAAAGAAAACGATTTGAGCTACCAGTAATGATTATGCGTGGTGGTACAAGTAAGGGAGCTTATATTGTTCAAGCTGACTTGCCAAAGGATCAAAGTCAATGGGATCCTTTATTACTTCGTTTAATGGGTTCTCCCGATACTAAACAGATTGATGGCTTAGGTGGCAGCCAATCGGTGACAAGTAAGGTGGCTATTGTGCAGAAAAGCGCAAGAAAAGATGCGGATGTGGATTATACCTTTGCCCAGGTTTCTGTAGATAAGCCAATTGTCAGTTATAAGGGGAATTGTGGTAATATTTCTTCTGGTGTAGGTCCATTTGCGATTGAAAAAGGCATGGTAAAAGTAACAGAAGGGATCAACAAGGTTCGTATTTATAATACTAACACAGATAAAATAATTATCAGCGAAGTCCAGGTTAAGGATGGAAATGTTGTCTATCAGGGAGACTATAAAATTGCTGGAGTACCAAATAGCTTCTCACCTATTAAGCTTCGTTTTGTGGATCCTAGCGGTACGATGAAAAAGGGATTATTACCAACGGGAAATGTTGTGGATGTTTTAGATATTGAAGGATATGATAATGTTGAGGTTTCTATTATTGATGCAGCAAATCCATTGGTGTTTGTTAAGGCAAAAGACTTAGGGTTAACTGGTAAGGAAACAGATGCCGAAATTAATAATGATGCCGAAAAGCTAGATCTACTGGAAAGGGTTAGAGGCTTGGCTGCTGTTAAATGTGGTTTAATAGAAGATTATACCCAATCTCATTGGCTATCACCAACGATTCCAAAAATGACCTTTGTTAGTGAAGCAGAAGATTACATCGATAGTAACGGCAATGAAATCAAAGAGAATGAAATTGATTTATTATCTAGAATGATGTCTATGCAGAAGGCTCACCCTAGCTATGCAATGACAGGAGCAATGTGTACAGCTGCTGCGTGTGCTTTAAAGGGAAGTGTTGTTCAACAGGTTTTAAGAAAGAATGCAGACCTACAATATATTCGTATTGGACATAGTAGTGGTATTATGCAATGTGGCGTTAATTTTGTTGAAAAAGATGGAGAGGTCGTTATTGAGGATACCTTTGGCTATCGAAGTGCAAACCTATTATGTGAGGGTGTAGCATTCTTATCTGATTTGGAATAAGAAATGATAGAGAGCATATGAAAAATATGCTTTTTTTTTCGAGAATAGTAAGTATATTTGTAAAAAAATGTAGAAAGGAATATAATTACTATAATTGTATTAAGTAGAAAGAAGGAAATTTAATATGCTTAATAACACAAAGAAAAATTTAACAATCGTGGTAGGCTGTGGTACCTTAGGTGCCAGAGTTGCTAACGAAATATACGATAGTGGCGCAAATGTTATTGTTATTGATCGTTATAAGGATTCTTTCAGTCGTTTAGAATCATCATTTGGCGGCTTAACTATTGTTGGCGATGCTTGTGACTTTGACGTTTTAAAGAAGGCGGAAATTGAGACAGCAAATACATTAATTGCTGTAACAAACTTCGAAAACAATAATATCTTTGTTGGACAGGCAGCCAAGGTTTTATTTAATGTTGATACAGTTATTGTTAGAGTTATCGACAAGGATAAGGAAGCAATTTATAAGGATATGGACATCCAGACCATCTGCCCAGCTGAATTATCAGCAAAGACAGTTATTGATTTCTATAATGGAGGTAAATAATTATGGCAAGAAAGAACATTATTATCCTTGGTGGTAAGACTCAGACGAAGTCTTTAGCCCAGTCATTGTTATTAAGAAAGTATAATGTTACAGTTGTTTCTCCAGATGAAAGCTTCTGCAATCGTCTATCAGAAATTTCAGGTTTGAATGTTATTTTTGGTGAAGGAACAAATACTGCAGTATTAGAGGATGCTGACATCAATCAGTATGATATCGCTATTGCGATGAATGACCATGATGCAGATAACTTAATTGCCTTAGAGCTTTGCAAGAAGATTTATGGCGTTAAAAAGACAATCTCTTTAGCTTCTGATACAAAGAGAAAGCCATTATTTGATGCAATGGGTGTTGATAGTGTTATCTGTGCAACTGGTATGGTTGCTGCAACAATTGAACAGGAAACTGTTGCTGATGAAATCTCTAGAGTTGTTCCTACTACTGATGGCAGAGTTCGTATTTCAGAGGTTGTTGCTGTGAAGGAAGCACCAATTGTTGGTAAAACATTAGCAGCAATTCAATTACCAAAGCAAACCATCATTGGCTGTATCATTAGAAGTGATGAAATTATCATCCCTAATGGTTCTACAGTTATCAATACAGGTGACAATCTATTAGTAATTACTACTGCAGAGCAGGAAGCTGCTGCATTAGAAGTAATTACAGGAAGATAATTATATGACCAAGGAAAAGTTTTTATCCTTGAATAATTATGGTAAGCTATCAATTCTTTCTGGACTAATTGGCATTATTCCATTGATTGTTCTACCATTTTATCCAAGTGAGGCAAAATATTGCATTCATTTCATTATTCCAGCTTTCATTGCGATTGCTGTTGGTGTTGTCTGGTGTATTTATGGAAAGACCTATACACCAAGTAAATTTTATACTGTAACTCAGCGCAAAAGTACATTATTTGTACTATATGCATGGTGCTTTAACTTCTTAATTGGTGCATTACCTTATGTGCTATCAGGACAGCTACCATTTTTAAGAGCATTGTTTGAATCCGTTTCAGGTTTTACCACCTGTGGCCTTTCAACAATGGATGTTTCTGTTACCCCAATGATGTTTTTATTCCATCGTTCATTAATGCAGTTTGTTGGTGGCTTTGGATTTATTGTTTTATTCTTATCTATTGTAAATGATAAGCAATCAATGGATTTATTCTCAGCAGAGGGTCATCCTGATAAGCTAAGACCTAATTTACAGATTACGACTCGTACTATTTTAGTAATCTATATGGTTTTATTGGCTATTGGTACAATCGGCTTCTGTGTATTAGGAATGCCTTTCTTTGATTCTTTAAATCATACTATGTGTGCATTATCAACCGGAGGTTTCTCTACTAAGCTTGCAAGCTTTGGTGAATATAGCTACGGGTGTGATTTATGGTTAGTATTGCTAATGCTACTAGGTACAACAAACACAGTTGTATTACTAATGATTTATCAGAAGAAATTCAAGCAGGTTTATAAGAATACCGAATTAAGATTTTTATTACTGATAGTTTTAGTATGTATGCCATTAATTATGATCCCAATGGCATCTCAAGGTATGGGTATTGGTGAAAATTTTGTATTCTCACTATTTAATATTTTCTCAGCACTTTCTACTTCTGGATTTGCGATGTCTGGCTACGATAAGCTTCCACATATAGTCATCTTTATCTTCACTGTCTTAATGATTTTCGGTGGTGGTATGGGTTCTACAGCTGGTGGTTTAAAGCTAACAAGAGTTTATATCTTTATCAAAGCACAGTTTAAGGCTGTATTTGATAAGATTTATCCTTCAAGAAGAATGAGAACGATGAAGCTATATCGTCCTACTGGCGAGGATGTTATTACTGAGGCTGATCAGGTGGATACATGTAACTATGTTGGTATCTATATGATAATGTATGTGCTTGGTGTATTGTTAACATTGATTTTCTCAGGATGTCAGATTGATGAAGCAATGTTTGAATTTGCATCTTCACTATCAACCGTCGGTTTATCTATCGGTGTGACTGCACCAGATGCTTCTGCAGGTGTATTAATTGTTGAAATTATTGGTATGCTAATGGGAAGATTAGAAATTCTACCAGTACTTTATGGTATCAAGTATGGTGCTGATGGTATTAAACACCTTTTCAAGAAGGCTTAATAAAAAATAAAAGTGTGCTACTTCTGTAGCACACTATTTTTTAGTGGGTTTCCTGTTTTAAAGAACGAGTCATTAATTCTACAACAGCTGTAGATGGTTTTGTATTGTCAAATAGCACAGCATAAACCTTATTAGTGATTGGCATTGAGATATTTAATTTCTCCGCTTCTTCCTTAATGATTCGACAGGCATTAATGCCTTCAACGGTACTTTTATTGACATTCCAGAAATTCTCTGCAGAATCGTCCTTACCAATCATATAACCAGCTTGCCAGTTTCGAGAAAACTTTGAAGTACAGGTAACGATTAAATCACCCATACCACATAAACCAATAAAGCTTTCCAGTTTTCCGCCCATTGCCATACCAAAACGAGTCATTTCCGCTAAACCTCTAGTCATTAATGACGCTTTGGCATTGTCACCTAAGCCTAAGCCATAAAGCATACCACTAGCAAGGGCAATAACGTTCTTTAATCCTGCTGCATATTCGCAACCAATTAAATCATCATTACGATAAACTCTGAAGTATTCATTGGAAAATACTTCCTGCAGCTTTTTAGCAATTTCTTCATTTTCACCAACAATATTAATTGTTGTTAGTTTTCTAGCCACAACCTCTTCTGCATGAGAAGGACCAATTAAAGCATAATATGCTGCTAAATGATCATTTCTAACAGATTTGATAATCATTTCAGATAATCTTTCATGAGTTGCAGGGTGGAAACCCTTGGCAACATTGATAAAGATTTTAGGTGTTTTTAAATACTGATCAATTTTAATGGCTAAATCAGTACATACGCTTGATACAACGGATAGTAAAATGACCTCAAAATCTTCAGCAACAGATAAATCAGTGGTTGCTGTAATGGTTGAGTTTAGCTTGATATCTTCAAAATATTTTTTATTGGTATGTTCGTTATTGATTTCATTAACGACTTCTTCGTTTCTTCCATAAATAACAACCTCATTACCATTGTCTGCTAATACATTAGCAAGTGCGGTTCCCCAGGAACCTGATCCTACTACAAAAACTTTCATTGTTTTTACTCGCTTTCTAACTATAATGATAACGATAAAAAGGATAAAAGGCAAATTATCTTGGTAATATCTGTAATTGCGTTATAATAAAAGAGTGGAATAGAGGTTGAAATATGAAAAAGTTAGTCGTTTTTATGATTGATGCATTATGTGCCAGTGATATTGAGCAGATGAAGCAGTTGAACAGTTTTAAAAAGATCATAGAGTCTGGTTCTTATGTTGCTTCTTTAGAGCCAGTAACACCAGCTTTAACCTATTGCTGCCATACTTCTATTCTTACTGGAACTTATGTAGACAAACATGGTATTCATAATAATGAAGACCAGAAAAGAGGATGTAAGCCATCACATGTATGGTTTGGCTATAAAAAGGATATCAAAGGAAAAACACTTTTGGATTATGCCAGAGAGAATGGCCTAACTACCTGTTCTATCTTCTGGCCAGTATCCGCAGGTGGTGACTATACCTACAATTGGCCAATGATAGTTCCTTATCATTACACCGGAGAGCATCCAGAGGACTACTTATGTCATGGTAATGCAACAGACAATGTGATGAATGAATATTTTTATAAGTATTCAAGATTCTATAAGAATATTGGAGACTATGGTGATATTGTGACAATGTCATTAGCATTAGATATCCTAAAGGATCATGGTCAACCAGATGTGATGCTTGTAAAAATGTGTGATCTGGATACCATGAGACATCGTTATGGTGTTTATTCTCAAGAAGCAAAAAATCAATTAAGAAAGCATGATTTAGAGTTTGAAGCATTAATTGAAGCAATCAGAAGATTTGGTGATTATGAAAATACAAACTTTGTTATTATGGGAGACCATGGCCAGACAGATATTGTAGATGTTTTACATATTAATAAGCTATTTGAAAAGGCTGGCTTTATTAGAACAAATGATGTTGGTGAGATTGTAGATTGTGATTGCTATGGACATTCCACAGCCTTAACCTGCTGTATTGAACTAAAGGACCCTAATGATACAGAAATGGCAAGAAAGGTCAGAGACTTTTTGGAATCACTAAAGAAGGATCCGGATATTCAATTAGATTATGTTTATGATAAGAAAGAGATGATTGAAAATCTACATGTAGATGGACCATTTGATTTCTTTATTGAAAGTAAAAGAGATATAGCTTTCTCAGAAAGAATGAATGTAAAGACCATCTGGGGAACAACGGAACCTGGTGATCATAAGATTGGTTCTGCAACTCATGGTTCAAGTAGCTCTCGAAAGGAAACAACTCTTTTTATTGCTGCAGGACCTTCAGTAAAAAAGGGCGTTGTATTAGATTGTAGAAGTATGGTGGATGAAGCACCAACTATGGCAAAAATGCTAGGTTTCAAGATGAATGATATTGATGGCGTTTCAATGGATGAAATGCTAATAAAGGAGTAAGCATTATGAGATCAATTTTAATTAAGGATACAACTAGAGAAGAAAGACAAGCTATCATAGATGAATCATTAGGCCAGATTGAAGGTGGCTGTGATGGATGCGCTATGGGAATTGTAGAAATGTATCAGGATTATATTGATGGCAAAAAGGAATTAAGACAGATTAATATGGAGTTCAATGCCAGATATGTAAAGAAGGATGATGGTCCTAGTAAATCTGGCGGCTGTAATATGTACTAGTTATTTTATGAATTCTTAAGGGATAGAAGCAGATAGTTCATTGACACTAAATTAGGAAAACCCTAAAATTGATTTAGGGTTTTTTATATTTTCGCTAATATAAAAAGCGAGTAGTATAAATATAGAAATTTT
>DCGH01000028.1:5248-5407 GCA_002315205.1 Erysipelotrichaceae bacterium UBA1783 | reverse complement strand
CATAATGGTGCAGGTAAAACCACTACCTTAAAGAGTATTGTTGGTATTCATCCTTTTGATGAAGGACAGATTTATATTGATGGTATTTCTGTAAAGGAAAATCCATTACAGTGCAAGTCAATGATTGCTTATATTCCTGATAACCCAGATTTATATGAT
>DCGH01000028.1:4938-5225 GCA_002315205.1 Erysipelotrichaceae bacterium UBA1783 | reverse complement strand
ATATGACTGGTGTACAGTATCTAAACTTTATTGCTGATATTTTCGCTGTAGATGCAAATGAGAGAAAGGATGCTATTAAGAAGTATGCTGATATGTTTGAATTAACAGATTCATTAGCAAACGCAATTGGTTCATATTCTCATGGTATGAAGCAGAAGCTAGCTGTCATTGCAGCCTTAATTCATAAACCAAAGCTAGTTTTAATGGATGAACCATTTGTCGGCTTAGATCCAAAGGCATCTCATTTACTAAAGCAGATTATGAGAGAAATCTGTGATAATGGTGGC
>DCGH01000028.1:4468-4885 GCA_002315205.1 Erysipelotrichaceae bacterium UBA1783 | reverse complement strand
CTGAAAAGCTTTGTGATAAGGTTGCTATTATTAAGGAAGGCAAGCTTGTTGTATCAGGAACCATGGATGAGGTAAAGGGCGACTCTTCATTAGAAAACGTATTCTTAGAATTGGAGGGCTAATCTATGTTTTTTGTTTTATTAAAGAAACAGCTGCTAGAGATTAATTCTTCCTTCTTTGTTGATCGAAAGACTGGACAGGCAAAGCCAAAGTTAAAGGTAATTACTTCCATCCTTTTATTTGCGGCAATTATGGTCATGGTTGCTTCATCTTTTTCAACCTTTTCTTATCTGATTGTAGATGAAAGTATTGCAATTGGTCAGGGCTGGTTTGGATTAACAATCTGTGGATTACTTGGTTTATTATTTGGCGTTGTTGGTAGTGTATTTAATACCTTTGGTATGCTATACAAATCTA
>DCGH01000028.1:0-4448 GCA_002315205.1 Erysipelotrichaceae bacterium UBA1783 | reverse complement strand
GGATAATGAGCTATTGGCCTCTATGCCAATCAAAGCGCAGGATATTTTATTATCAAGAGTATGTGGCGCTTACGCAATGGCATTATTATATACAGCTTTATTAGTAGCACCAGGCATTGTATTATATCAGATTTTTAATGGATTCAATCTTCTGATATTAATTAGTGGTATTCTTATGCTATTAATTGAGTCTGTTATTGTAACAGTAATTACCTGTGCATTAGGATATGTTGTAGCCATCATTTCATCAAAGATTAAGAATAAGTCTTTAACAACAGTAGCTGCAACATTAGTGTTCTTAGCTGCATATTATTTGTTTGTTTTCAAAATCGAAGGAATCATGGATTCATTAATGGTTAATCTTGTGGAAACAGCAGCAAATGCAGCAAGGATTTATCCATTATATATGATTGGATCAGGATATACTGGCAATTTCTTAAGTGTATTAGTTGCTGGAGCAGTTAGTGCGATTCTATTATTTATTACCTTAAGAATTATGTCTTTAAACTTCTTTAAAATTGCTAGTATTAAGGATATTAAGAGCAATAAGAAATTTGAGATGAATCAGATTAAAACTGCTGGTATTACAACAACTTTAATTAAGAAAGAATTAGGAATTATTTTAAATACACCTATCTATATGTTGAATGCTGGTCTGGGTATTGTTTTCATGATTTTAGGTGCAGGAGCATTGATTTATAAATCAGCTGATGTTGCTAGCACGTTAGTTACCATTAAAATATTTGATTATATTATCTACAATGTAATTATTGGTTTACTTCCAGCAGCAATCGTATTAATGATTGGTATGATAGTTTCTATGGATGCCTTCAGTGCTTCATCTATTTCTTTAGAAGGAAAGAGCATCTGGCAGATTCAATGCTTACCAGTAAGCTATAAGGAAGTGTTAAATGCTAAGGCTTATACCTGCATTATGCTAAATGGAGTTCCAGCAATTATTCTTGCAATCGTTGCAGTAATTGTTTTAAAGGCTGATGTTATTGGTGCTGTATTAGCAATCTGTGGTACCGTATTTATGGTAGTATTCTTTGGCTACTTTGATTTATTAGCTAATATCCTTTCTCCAAACTTTAAGTGGACAAATCCTACTACGGTTGTAAAACAGTCTACTGCTGTATTTGTTTCATTATTTGGTGGTTGGGGAATCATTGTTGGTTTAGGATTTATCTGCTATAAGTGTGTTGTTGAGAATTCTCTGATTTCACCATTAGTTTTCTCAGCTTTAGTAGATGTATTCTTCCTTTCTTTAGCAATTGTACTAAGATTTGTTTGTGAAAAGCTTGGAACAAAGCTATTAAGGGATTTATAAAAAATGTTAAATAAAACACCTGTGTTGGTCACAGGTGCTTTTTATATGTAAAGCTAGTTAGTTCACCTTAATTTTAAATCTAGAACAATGAAAAATAAATCCCAGAGAGTGAGAATCTGGTTTCTGTGATATAATAACAATAAGAAAAAAGGTGATAAACATGATTCAGTTAGATTTTTTCGATCATTCTATAGTTAATAATCTTGTACCAGTAAAAACAATGAAGCCTGACAAGATTGTTTTCTTTATTGATAAAGAGGATGTAAATACTAAGCTGGCTGAGAATACAAAAAAGGCGATAGAAAAAATGATCCCTGGAATCGTTTTTAAATATGTGGAAATTGACTCTAAAAATATTTATGACATTCATAATAAGCTGGTGGAAGAAATGATTTCTATCGATATGGATGAAAAAATCTATATGGATTTAACTGGTGGTAATTCCTTAATGGCGATTACTGCTCATCGTATTGCTAGAGAATTTGGTCGAGTAATTTTAATGTATGCAGATTTATATGAAGATTCTATTTTTGAAATTCATACATTAAAGGTAATTAAATCAATTGAGAATATTACTTTAGAGGATTATCTGAATGCCAAAGGAGCAAAAACAACAGGTAATTCCAGACATTTACCAGAGAGAGAGGAATATAGCAAGATAGTAGAAATGGCAGAGTATATCTTTGACCATTTAGAGCAATGGAAGTTCTTATGTCAGATTTTCCAGAAGAAAGCCATCTTTGAACAATTTAAGCTGACCTTCTCTACAGTGAATAATGAAGAAGGTGTGGATGTTGTTCCTTTAATGAATAAATTTGTTGAAAATGGTTTTTTAGAAACCGTAGACCATCTGTTCTATTCTTATCCAAGCAAGAAGTATAAGGAATATCTGATAACCTATGGTATCTGGCTAGAGCTTTATATTTATATTAAGGCAGAGAAGTATTTTGATGATCGTAGAATCGGTTATATGATTGACTGGAACGCTATGGATGATTTAGGGGATCCAAGAAATGAAATTGATGTAGTTGTCATGAAAAAGTCCATTCCATACTTTATTTCCTGCAAGATGAAAAAGCCAACTATTTATGATTTATATGAGGTTGGCTATTTAGCCTATAATTTTGCTGGTGAAATCACTAATGGCATTATGGCCACGACCTATTGTGCAGAAGAAACAGATCGGAATTTCTCTATCGAAAATCGCTGCAAGGAAATGGAAATAGGAATGATTAAGACATGCCAGTTTAAAGAAGAAAATGAAAAGGATATTTTTGAAAAAGCATTATTGTAAAAGGAGAGAGTATGAGTAAATCCATCGCTATTTATCCAACGAAAGACTATCTGAAAATGATTGAAAAATGGGATAGCTATGCCTGTTTAGGTAAAAAGTATGGATTTGATGATATTTTCTCAACGCTTCATTTACCAGAGGTAGAATTAGCAGATCAGCTTAATGGCTTATATCAGTTAGGTAAGATTGCTGAAAAATATCAGATGAGTTTAACTGTGGATATTGGTGGTAAGTATACTTCTGAGATTTTAAATAATGAAGAGTTATTGGAAAGAATTAAAACGATTCCGATTAGCTATATTCGTTTAGATTGTAACTATAACTATGCAGAGGTGAAAAGCCTTTATGAAAAGCTAGATATTGAAGGATTTATACTGAATGCTTCTATTTACGATAAAAAACGTTTAGCAAAGGAAGTATCCTTCTTACAAAGGTTAGATGGCTGCAAAATTAAGGCATGTCATAACTTCTATCCAAGGGAAGAAAGTGGATTAGATCAAAATTTTGCTCTTTTACAGGATGAAATGGTTCATCAGTATATTGATGATATCTGCTATTTTATCTGTTCCCACACTAATCCAAGAGGTCCTATTTATAAGGGATTACCAACGATTGAAAAGCATCGTTATATGGATCCTTATGATATTACTAAAGAGCTAATTACTATTTATCATGCTGATAGTATTATGCTTTCAGATGAATTCTTTTCTGAAGAAGAGCTAAAAAAGATTAATCAGGCAATGATGGAAAAAGAAAATGAGGTCATTAATATTGAAGTTGAATGCTTCAATGATTATTATGATGATATTGTTTTTAAGGTTCATTCTTTCAGATATGACAGTAATGATCGATTCTTAAGAAGTGAATCTTCAAGAGCAATGTCAGAGTTTGCTAAAAAGATTCCTGTGGGTAACAATACAGAACGATTTGCTGGAGCGGTGACAGTGGATAATGAGCTATATTGTCGCTATTCTGGAGAATTACAGGTTGTGTTACAGGATGAGCTGGCAGATGAAAGAGTAAATGTTGTCGGTAAGATTTCAAAGACCGATTTAGAAAAACTAAAGCGTCATCGTGATGGCTATCAATACAGATTTATTAGAAAGAAAAACGAACAATGAAGGGAATTATCGCATTAGATTTAGATGGAACACTTCTGGGTAAAAACCAAAGTGTTTCTTTCAATAATAGAGAAGCAATTAAATATGCCATTGCGAAAGGATATGTTGTGATGGTTTCCACAGGTAGAGCCTTAGCTAACGTAAATATTAGTCTACTTGAAGAATTAGGGATTGATTATGTAATTCATTTAAATGGAGCAAGGGTAACAGATATCCGTAGCAATACAGCAATCTATGAAAATAGCATGGATCAGAATCTGGCTTTTGCATTGTTTGATGCTTTTCCAAAAACAGACACCTATAAGGCTTTCTATTTAGATGAAAGAGCTGTAGTACCTAGTGAGGATTTAGAGGTAATTTATCGTTTAGGATTCCCTGATTCTAATATTCAAACCTTCAATCGTTCTGTTGATTATGTTGAACATCCAAAGGAGCATGTGAGAACGCTAAAGCAGGGAATTTATAAAATTTCAATAGATTTTGTTCGAAGCGAATTGTTTGAGAAAAATAAAAAGCAGGTAGAAAAGCTATTTGGTTTATACCCACAATTAAAAGGTGTTTCTGGTGGATTTAATTGTATTGAATTTACAGATAAAGAAGTATCAAAAGGTCAAGCTTTAAAGCGTTTGGCAGAAAGCTTTGATGTTGATATAAAAAACTGCATCGCCATTGGTGATAGCGAAAACGACCTGGATATGATTGT
>DCGH01000068.1 GCA_002315205.1 Erysipelotrichaceae bacterium UBA1783 | reverse complement strand
GATGAAGCAAGACATAAGGAAATGAATCAAGACGCCGAGCATTTCAGAAGGATTACGATGAAGGTATTAACGATGCAGTTAAACTCCATCATTGTCATGGACGTCATTGCTTATGGAGGGGCTGCTATTGGTATTGTTATGGCAATACTAGGTTACTCAAAAGGAGAAATCTCTTTTTTGGGGTGCTTTATGATCATTTTACTATCTGCAGATTTCTTTTTACCTATGAGACAATTAGGTTCCTTTTTCCATGTGGCAATGAATGGCATGACTGCCTCTGATAAGATTTTTGCGATATTAGATATTCCAGAAGAAGCTGAAAAGAATAAGATTCCAACGACTTATGATATTACAATAGATAATTTATCTTTTAGCTATAACAAAGAAAAAGAAATACTTCATGACGTAAACATGAAATTTCCAGAAGGTAGCTTTAGCGCAATTGTAGGCGAATCGGGTTGTGGTAAATCTACGATTGCTGGACTATTAACAAGTAGAAATAAAGGATATTCAGGAAATATTCTATTTGGTGAAGAAGAGCTTTCTGATGTTTCACAAAAGGAACTATTAAAGAGAATTACACTAATTAGCCATAACAGCTACATATTTAAAGGTACTTTAAAGGAAAACTTATTAATGGGTAAGCCCAACGCAACAGAAGAAGAGCTTTGGGTTGCCTTAAAGAAAGTAAATCTTGCAGATTTCATAAAAAATGAAGGTGGATTAGAGTTTCCTTTTTTAGAGGCTGGGGCAAATCTTTCTGGTGGACAAAGACAGCGTCTTGCCTTAGCTAGAGCGATTCTTCACGATTCAACTATATTCATCTTTGATGAAGCAACATCTAATGTAGATGTGGAAAGTGAAAATGATATTATGCAGTTAGTTCTTTCCCTTTCTCAAGGTGAAAGTAGAAAAACAGTCATTCTGATTTCTCATCGTTTAGCCAATGTGGTCAATGCAGATCAGATTTATGTCATGAAATCTGGAAGCATTGTTGAAAGTGGAAATCATGAGCAGTTATTACAGAATCAAGGAACTTATATAAAGCTATGGAATGAACAGCAATCATTAGAAAATATGATGAAGGAGGAGCTATAGTATGAACAGAAGTGGAATTACAGTAATGAAGAAGCTTCTTAAGCTAGTGACCCCTTTAATGTCAATGATGGTATTAGCCGTAACTATGGGCGTTTTAGGACATCTATGCGCGATTTTCATTCCTGTACTTGGTAGCTATGCAATTACAGGGGGACAAGTAAAAACAATATGTATTGTTTTACCAATCATTGCCGTTTTAAGAGGTGTATTTCATTTATTAGAACAAAATAGAAATCATTACTTAGCTTTTAAGCTTTTAGCTTTAATTAGGGATAAGGTGTTTGCCGCATTAAGAAGGCTAGCACCAGCGAAGCTGGAAGGAAGAGATAAGGGTGATTTAATTGCCTTAGTTACCTCAGATATTGAGCTGTTAGAGGTGTTTTATGCACACACCATCTCTCCTATATTCATTGCATTAATCGTATCAGCAATAATGACAATTATGATTGTACGATTCCATCCATTGCTTGGAATAATTGCGTTGATTTCCTATTTGATAATTGGTGCTATTGTACCAATGGTTGCTGCAAAAAAAAGTAAGCAATATGGACAGCAGTTTAGAAAAGAGTTTGGTGCATTAGATGCATTTGTCTTAGATAGCTTACGTGGAATCAAGGAAAGTATCCAATATGATTGTGGTCAACAGCGATTAAAGGAAATTAATGATTATTCCTCTACCTTGATTGCTAAAGAGAAAAAGCTAAAATCTGCCGCAGCAAGCTCTGCAGCGATTACCAGTGGTATTATCTTAGTTTTGGATATTGTAATGGTTTTTGCTTCAGCAATCTTACTAGAAAAAGGATGGATTAATACCCAAGGAGCAGTGGTCTCTGTCATCGCATTAATGAGCAGCTTTGGTCCGGTCATTGCTTTAGCAAATCTAGGCACAGGTATTCAAAATACCTTAGCAGCCGGAAATAGAGTGCTAGATATTCTTGAGGAAGAACCAATTATTCATGAGGTTATTAGTGGAAGCAATATTGAGTATTCTGAAGCATATTGTAAAGATGTGAATTTCTCTTATGGAGATGAAACTATTCTAAAAGATTTTTCAATAAATATTCCTAATAAGGGAATTATTGGTATCACAGGAAAAAGTGGGAGTGGCAAATCAACTTTACTTAAGCTATTAATGAGATTCTGGGATGTGAATTCAGGTTCTATCGATATTTCAGAAAACAATATCAAGGATATTAATACCAGTTCCTTAAGAGATAATGAAAGCTTTATGACTCAGGATACAATACTATTCCATGATAGTATTGAAAGAAATCTTTTAATTGCTAATGAGAATGCTACTCATCAGCAGATCGTAGAAGCATGTAAAAAAGCATCTATTCATGATTTCATTATGTCATTACCAGAAGGCTATAACACTAGTATTGGTGAATTAGGAGAAACTCTTTCTGGTGGTGAAAGACAAAGATTAGGATTAGCTAGAGTATTTCTTCATGAAGCACCATTACTATTATTAGATGAGCCTACAAGTAATCTGGATAGCTTAAATGAAGCAGTCATATTAAAATCACTTAAGGAGTATTGTAAGGATAAGATGGTTCTTTTGGTAAGCCATAGGAAATCAACAATGTGTATTACGGATAAGACCTATAGTGTAGAAAACGGAAGAATGAGTTAAGAAGGTGCCGTTTTGGCGGCATTTTTTCAAAAATATAAGTTAGATTAAACTAACTAGAAAAGAGTACAATATGGATTCAATAGCAGAAAAAAGAGAACAGGAAAAAAAGACAGTATCCTTTATGATTGAGCTTTACTGTCAAAAAAATCATAAAACAAAAAAGGGCTGTCTTTGTGAGAATTGCATACAGTTATCTGATTATGCGTTAGCACGTATCAGTCATTGTCCACATATGAAGACAAAGACCTTCTGTTCTAGCTGTAAGACCCATTGTTATAAGCCAGCAATGAGAGAAAAAATTCGTAAGGTGATGCGTTATTCAGGACCAAGGATGATTTTTTATCATCCTGTTCTTGCAATAAAGCATGTCATAGAAACAATCAAAGGAAAGAGGGATTCACAATGAAAATTAAAAAAGGAATATATATTGCATTAGGAACATTATTTCTAATGTTAGGATGTGTGGGCGTTATTCTTCTTATTCTACCAACAGTACCATTTTTAATGCTTACCTTGTTTTTCTATAGTCAGAGTAGTGAACGATTACATGACTGGTTCATTCAGACAGAGCTATATAAAAACAATCTGGAAAGCTTTGTTCAAAAGCGTGGAATGACGATGAAAACAAAGCTAAGCATTGTTGGTATGGTCACTGTTTTAATGGCCATCGGATTTATCATGATGAAAAATGCTACTATTGGAAGAATTTGTCTTGGGATAGTATGGGTTGGACATTTACTTTACTTTTTTGTAAAGGTAAAAACAATCAAAGAATAATTAAAAAAGAGGTCATTAATATGAATGAAAATAAATATAAAGAATTATCAATTAAAGAGTTTACAAAAGCTCACTATGATGATATAGGCATTTCCAGCCAATTAGACTGGCCGCGCATCAGACATTTATTCCACATTGGCTTTTTCGGCGCACTGCTGTCATTTGTGGGAGATATTATCCTCGCTTGGGGCATAGAGGATGAGTCACTGACCGGCCTGCTGCGTATGTTTTCCGCTTATACAGGCAAAGCGGATACGGTAATATTTGCGTCGACTATGCTGGG
>DCGH01000107.1 GCA_002315205.1 Erysipelotrichaceae bacterium UBA1783 | reverse complement strand
ATCTATTTCTTTACAGCCCCTTCTTATTTATTTTCACACTGACTAACAACCTTATTGGCAATTGTCAAAAAGTCTTCCGCAGACATCATCTGACATTGTGCATGTACTGTTAGTAAATCCAAATCAGTTGCTTCACCACCAGCGAATGCTGCTAATAGCTTCATATGTGCACTATGACCAACATTAAAGTCCTCTACACCCATTTTTAATAGTTCTTTAGCCTGTTCAATGTTTCCAGCTAAAGCCTCGTCAATAGCCTCTAAAAAGCTTGATTTTGCACTGCCAACATAGGCAATTAATTCCATATTGATTTCAGCAATCTGATCTCTAGTCATTCAATAATACCTCTCCATTAGTTTCAATTACCTTCTTATACCAATAGAAGGATTTCTTTTTATATCTTTGAAGGGTTCCTGAACCATCGTCATTTTTATCTACATAGATAAAACCATAGCGTTTGCTCATTTCTCCTCTTGATTGAGACACAATATCAATTGGTGCCCACATTGTATAACCAATAACATCCGCTCCTTCATTGACAGCTTCAATCATTTCCTTAATATGAGAACCAAGGAAATTAATACGATGCTCATCCTCTACAGTCTTATTCTCGTTTAAAACTTCTCTCTGTCCAATTCCATTTTCAACAATGAAGCATGGTAAACGATATCTTGAAGAGAATTCTCTTAATGAAATCTTTAATCCAACACAATCAATTGAATAATTCCATTGAGTGATATTCAAATAAGGATTTGGAACCTTTTTCTTATCCTTTTGTGATGAATCAGCAATTCTATTGTAGTAATAGCTTAATGGAATATAATTACCAGGATAATCAGCAATCATCTTAAAATCATTTTCTTCTGTTTCAATAGAAATACCCTTACTTTCCATATCCTTTATCCATTCAGCTGGATATATTCCCTTACATATAACATCTAGGAAGGCGTATGTAATTCTTTGATTTTCACAGAAGGCAAAATAAATATCCTCTGGTTTGCAGGTATATGGATATGCTAAGGAACCTTCAATCATTGCGTTGATTTTGACATCTTTAATTGTCTTATATGCCCAATAATTCGCCTTGGCTGCAGCAGTTAGCTGATTATGAACTGCCTGATACTGTAGCTGTCTTTTATTATCTGTAGGCTGTAAAACAACACCGCCATTCTGATAAAGCATGCCATCCTCAAAAATAAAGTTGATTTCATTAAATGTAATCCAATATTTTACATCTGAGAAATATTCAAAGCATACCTTAGCATAGCGCTCAAAGAATTCAATTAGCTTTCTATTTTTCCATCCACCATAATCACTAATTAAGCCATAAGGTGTTTCTGTATGAGATAAGGTAATTAATGGTTCAATGCCATAGCTTTTACAACAATCAATTACATCACGATAATGCTTTAAACCAGCTTCATTTGGTTGCTCTTCATCACCATTAGGAAATATTCTTGCCCAGGCAACAGAAAAACGGAAGCATTTAAATCCCATTTCAGCAAACATCGCAATATCATTTTTATAGTTATGATAGAAATCGATTGCCTCATGAGATGGATAATACTTCTCTGGTTCAATAACAAACTCAATATTATCCTTCATGTATTTATCCATAGAAAGGAAATCGGTTGTTGTTAAACCTTTTCCATCTTCATTCCAGGCTCCTTCACATTGATTGGCTGCAACGGCACCACCCCATAAAAAATTATCAGGTAACAAATTCATATATTAGCCCTGTTTTGCCTTTTCAATATTATTTAAAATAACATCAGCCTTCTGTAAACCAAATTCAGATGGTCCCATTGCTAAAACAACAACTGAAGGATCAACCTTCTTCTGTACATCCTTAACAATAAAACGTACCTGTGGTGATACTAATACTACATCCACATTTGCTAAATGATCGTCAATCTGATTCATTGGTACAGCATTAACAGTAGCCTCTACGCCTCTTTTCTTGCATTCAGCTTCAATCTTATTTCCTAATAAGCCTGAGCTCATTCCTAAATTACATACTAATAGAATATTCATATGATTTCCTCCATTTTCTTAATTGTAACATAAAGGGAAGCATATCGCTTCCCTATAATTTATTATTATTCAGCAGACTGCTCTTCAGCTAACATCTTCTTATCATACATCTTCATAAATGGATAGTATAATACCATATCAGCTGCGATGATTACGAACATTACCCAAACTGCCTTAATATCCATTGTAGATAATAATGCACCGATTGGAGCTGGTAAATTCCAGCTTGGATATAAGTAAGCAGTGTTACATAGCTTTAATGCCATTGCTGTATAAGCGATACCAGCGTTAACACCATGAGCTAATACAAATGGAATAAGCATTACTGGGTTTAACATAATAGGTAAACCGAAGATAACTGGCTCATTGATATTGAAGCAAGCAGGAACAATACCTAACTTACCAACTGTCTTACACTGCTTTGACTTAGCAAATAATAATAAGATAATGCATAAACCTAATGTTCCACCTGAACCACCAACAGTAATGAAAATCCAATAGAATGGCTTAGATACGATGTAAGGTAATGCAGTTGCAGCAGTACCAGCCTGAACTGCTTCAGCGTTTGCTAAGAACATTGTAGTTAATAATGGGCTAATAGGGTCTGTAATAACACTATCATGAATACCAAACCACCATAATACGCAAGTTAACATTGAAAGAATTGCGATACCGAATGGGTTGTTTAATACGTTTACTAATGGACTTAAGATTACAGCAATAATACCTGGCATTGGTGCGTTAAATACTAAGCAAGAAGCCCAGCTAATTAATGCAGCAACAGAGATAACTAATGCTGATGGGAATAATGAAATGAATGACTGTGTAATTGCAGGTGGTACAGATTCACCCATGATCTCAATCTTACCAAAGTTCTTAATCGACCACAACTTTGGTAAGATTGAGATCATGG
>DCGH01000055.1 GCA_002315205.1 Erysipelotrichaceae bacterium UBA1783 | reverse complement strand
AGCCCTAAGGTTTATCCCTAGGGCTTTATTTTTACTTTTTTGAGCTGTTTATTTTTTTACAGCCCCTTTTATTTGTTTGAATATAAAGCAGGAAACAATTATAATTATAAACGGGTGATGAAGATGAAATATTTCTTTTTTGATATTGATGGTACCTTATCCTATTGGGATCGTAGTGGTAAGTATACTGAACCAGTGATTCCTGAATCAACAAAGGTTGCTTTAAGAAAACTAAAAGAGGAAGGCCATTTTTTAGCGATTGCTACAGGAAGAAGCTTTCCAATGGCCAAAAGGTTTATGGATGAATTTGGTTTGGATAATATGGTTACTGATGGGGGCTATGGTATTGTTTTGAATAGAGAATTAATTAGCTGTGAGCCATTAGATAAAGAAAATGTTGTGAAGCTAATTGATGAATGCGACGAAAAAGGATATCCATGGTCTATTGCTCCAGAAATTACAAAAACAAGATATATGCCAGATGATAGCTTTTATAATACTACGCATTGCCATTATATGGAAAATGAAATTATTGAGGGATTAGATATCAGAAAGTACGATAGAATCTATAAAGCGTTTATAGCATGTAAAGAACCATTAGAACAAAAATTGGAAAATTTGAAAAATGTACCATGGTGCAGATATCATGATACCTATATCTTTATTGAACCTTGTATGAAGAGTATTGGCATCAAAAAAATTGTAGATCATTTTGGTGGAGATTATAAGGATGTTGTTGTTTTCGGCGATGAGAAGAATGATATTACCATGTTTCAGGATGACTGGACAAAAATAGCCATGGGTAATGGTTGTCAAGAGGTAAAGGATTTAGCAACCTATGTAACAAGCGATGTTACAGATAATGGTATCTATAATGCATGTGTCCATTTTGGTTGGATTAAAGAATAGAGTAGAAGCATAAAAAAATGCTTCTTTTTCTTTCTTTATTGTTAGACAAGTATTGTCTAATTACTTTATTCTCGAGATTTGTCGTTTATAATATTAATTGTGGAAAGCATAATAGTGTTCGAAAGGAGGCCGATAATATGAATCAGCAAATCATCGGTGAAGCATTAAAGCAATTAAGAAAAAATAAAGGAATTACCCAGCAGCAGCTAGCAGATATGCTACATACAACAAATAGATCTGTATCACGTTGGGAAACAGGAAATAATCTACCAGATATTTCTATTCTGATTGAGCTTGCTGAATATTATGAAGTTGATTTGAAAGACATATTATCAGGCGAAGTATTAAAAAAGGATATGAACACATTAGAAAAGGATACTGTATTATTAGTTGCTGATTACACAAATATGGCAAAAGAAAGAATGAAAAAGGTCTTACATGTTTTATTTATTATAAGTGCAATCGGAATTATTGGAACATTGATTATTGAGGAAATCAATCTAAATGGAAGTATATGGAATTTCTTTAAGGGACTAGGTATTGGCTTAGCAATTGGTTCATTAGTTGTTGGATCAATTTATACAAGCAAAAATTCAGATAAATTCTTTGATAGAAAAATGGAGATTTCAAAGAATGTAGGTGGTAATTTTAATTTAGTTTTGCTTTTACTGGCTGCTCTTTGCTTTATCTATGCATTGATTTCCATTATTTTCCATTTTGAAAGACGATACCTTTTTATTGATTTAGCCGGCGCTTTTAGTTGCTTGATTGGCTATCTTGTTAGAAGAAATACTATTTCAAACTAATTGGTAAAATGATATAATATAAGTCCTTGGCAGGGGCGTTAATTATTGCTTCAGGGAAGTTTTAATTAATCAATTGGTACTGTTTTAGTACAGTACCTTTTATTTTTGGTATATTTTAAAGCAAAGAAAGTAATAATAGAGTATAATAGGAATTTGTTAAAGGAGGGTAAGCTATGGAGAGTAAAATTAAATCAATGACTGAAGGAAAGCCACTTCAGTTAATTGTTGCTTTTGCACTTCCTTTAATGCTAGGAAATGTGTTCCAGCAGCTATATACCGTTGTCGATGGTATTGTTGTTGGTAATTTTTTATCAGTTGCAGGTTTAGCAGCGATTGGTGCAGCAGATTGGTTATATTGGGGAATGTTTTCTATTGGACAAGGATTTGCTCAAGGATTCTCAATTAAGATGGCTCAAAACTTTGGTGCTACGAAAATAAAAGAACTGAAGGAAAATATTGCCGATTCGTTAGTATTAACATTAACAATTTCAACTTTATTAATTGTTATTGGTCAATTTATAGCGAAACCAGTGCTGGTTTTATTAAATACACCAGATGATATCATCGGTATGACATTGCAATACATAAGGATTATCTTTTGTGGTATTGGCGTTAATATGCTTTATAACCTTGCTGCAGCAATTTTAAGAAGCTTAGGTGACTCAAAAACACCATTAAATGCCATGATAGTTGCTTCTGTCGTTAATATTGTTTTAGACCTTGTCTTTATTGTTATTTTTAAATCTGGTATTGCAGGTGCAGCTATAGCAACAATTGTTGGACAGGTTGTTTCAGGTTTGTATTGTTTATACTTTATTAGAAAAATTGAATTAATTAAATTATCAAAGAATGATTTCCTTGCAAGTTTACATAGATATTATGAGTTATTTGTATTAGGATTTCCAATGGCCTTCCAGAATGGCATTATTGCGATGGGGGGTATGATTGTACAATCGGTGGTTAATAATTATGGTACATCATTTATTGGTGGCTTCACAGCAACCAATAAACTATATGGTATCTTAGAAATTGCCGCTGTATCCTTTGGCTATTCAATGGTTACCTATGCTGGACAGAATCTTGGTGCTGGAAAGTACAATCGTATCAGAGAAGGAGTTAAGGCAGCTAATATTCTTGCTGTAGTTACTTCATTAGTTATTAGTGCCATCATGATTATCTTCGGTAAACCTGTTTTAAGCTTGTTCTTATCAGGGAATGCAGAAGAGGTTTCTGCCGCACTTCAGGTAGGCTATGAGTTCTTATTTACAATGTCAGTGTTGTTATTTATTCTTTATATTCTTCATGTTACCAGAAGTACTATTCAGGGAATGGGAAATACCTTCTTGCCAATGATTTCTGGTGTAATTGAATTTGTAATGAGAATTAGCTGTGTCATGTATTTGCCTTCTATTGTTGGTTATAGAGGTGTGTTTATCGCAGAACCAGCAGCCTGGTTAGGGGCAGATATCGTCTTAATAACATCTTATTTCTATTTGATTAAAAAACTAGAAAAACAACAAAAGCAGTTTTAATCACTGCTTTTTTTGATATACTAATGATATGGAAAACTTAGTATTACAAATGTTTCAGACAGTAAATGGCGTAAGAAATGTAATGGCCTGTATCAATCCAAGAGTTGTTAAATTAGAAAATGGCTTTAATATTTCTTATCTAGAACAGGATAAAACCCATGTATCATTAAAGATTTCTAAAGATAAATGTATTCTTTTTAGAAAGGGTATTTATTCTACACATCTTCATTTAAATATGGAAGGTGATTCTTATGCCAGAATCACTTCTGTTTATGGTAATGTTGAAACTGAAATCGAATGCAAAGAGATTATTTGTGATAATGATCATTGGTCAATCAGCTATAATATTGATGACCAGCAGATTACTATCAAATGGGTAATATTAAAAAATTAGGGGCTGTAAAAAAATAAACGGCT
>DCGH01000061.1:3523-5206 GCA_002315205.1 Erysipelotrichaceae bacterium UBA1783 | reverse complement strand
GAACCTCAAACAATGACTGTTCATTAGCAACTTCACTTTTGTTAATAATAGTACATGGATAGTATCCCTCTTTTAAGCAATAACTACATTCCTCCCCAATCGTTAAAACACAATATTTATCATATGGTAAATAAACAGAGATATAGTATTCTTTGTTTTTTATAGTTACACAAAAGCTATCAATCATTTCAATCAAACCATCATATTGAGACTTCAGCTGCTTACTCTTTCCTTCATTATCTGTATAGTTCAAAATAATCTCATCCTTATGAACCTGTTGTTTTTCATGAATTTCTATTGATTTAATAGTTCCCTGATAGTATTGATATTTCCTTTCACTATCTACTACTCCATCGATTTTGTAATATTGAATAAACTCTTTTTTTGTTATTGTGGTAACCTCTATCAGTTCATTGCTTTCTTTTAAAAAAGCAATCATTAAAACAATAACTGCTAAAACGATCAAAGCAAGTCTCTTAATCCATTTTTTCATTTTTATTAACCTCATTACATTGTTGTTAATAAAGATGCAAAAACCTAAAAAAAAAACAGTATTATGAATACTGCTTTTCATGGAAATTTCCTACGACCTTTTTAGAAGACATAATATTAATAAATGCCTTAGGGTCAATTCTTGATATGATTTCAACCAATCTTCTCTGCTCATATTCACCAACTACAGTGTATAAAACCTTTTTATTTTCATGTGAATAGGAACCGACACCATCTAAAATTGTTACTGAATGGTTTAACTGAATATATATTTCTTCAATAACCTCTTCTGGTTTTTCTGTAATAATAAAGAAACTGATTCTTTTAAATCTAGAATCAAACATCTTGATTACCTGTGTACTTACGAACTGATAGATAATGGAATATAATGCAGAATCCCAACCAAATAGTAAACCAGAAATACTAATAATGCCCACATTGAACAGGAAGGAATAATTCCATACACTCATATGCTTTATTTTACCAAAATAGACAGTAATGAAGTCCATTCCTCCACCACATCCATTAGCATTTAATACTAAGCTATTTGCACAGCCATTAACAATACCACCAAACACTGCTATTAATAATAAATCCTTTGTAATATTGAAGGTTGGAATAAAATCAACAACAAATGATGAAAACAGAACATAAATCATTGAAGTAGTGATAAAGTGCTTACCAATATGCTTGTAAACAAAGATCATTACTGGAATGTTTAAGGCAAAATATAAAATAGAATATGGAATTGAAATACTAAAATATGCTTTCGCAATTCTAATTGTTAATAATGCAATTCCAGAAAAACCAGCAGAAACTAATCCACCAGCGTTAATAAATGAATTTATATTGAAAGCTGACAATATACCGCCTAGAGCAGCTAAAGCATAATCTTTCCAATATCCTTTTCTATACCTCATATTTATTTACCACATTTGCTACAGCCATTACAGCCAGAGCATTTCCCCCTAGATAATCCTCTAAAATCGTTTGTATCAATGGCAATGGCTTCAAATGAAACATTGGCATTGTATTGTAATCTATTCACCTCAACAACGGTAATTGCTGGGTATGGTTTCTCAAAGTAATTGTTGTAAACCTTCTTAATTCTATCTAACAGGTCAAAATCTGTTACATATATTGTTAATTTAACAACATCAGATAACTGCAGTTCCTTTTCTGATAATAAGC
>DCGH01000061.1:2066-3491 GCA_002315205.1 Erysipelotrichaceae bacterium UBA1783 | reverse complement strand
ATATTTTGAATAACCTGATTTGTCTGTACCTCAATATTACTGCTAACACTATTTGTTAATGGGTCAATTGGTAATTGATTTGAAAGGAAGACAAAATTAGATAATTGAATTGCATTAGAACCAAAATCATTTGCATTTACTGCTTCTTCACATTTGATTTCTTCCTTTACAATACTATTTGCGTTTGTCATAATCGTAATACTTTACTTCCTTTTTAATATTGCTTTCAATTCTCTTCAAATTGATAATATAAATTGCAAATCCTAAGCTAACCGCAAGAAAGAACAATATAGCAATCACTGAAGCATAATCATTCATGTTTTCTAGCATATGTTCCCTCCTCCTTTTTTGTTGAACCAAAATAGATTATAGCACAAATTTAATGTAAATCATCAAACTCATTACTATCTAAAAAATCAGCGCCCTTTTGAACCTCATCCACACTTAAACCTGGATAGTTCAGCTGTCTTAAAACCTCATAAACCATAATTGCAACAGTATTTGATAAATTTAAGCTTCTTGCTTCTGCTACCATTGGTAAACGGATGCAATGATCTAAATTATCCTTTAAAATGGCCTTAGGAATTCCTGTTGATTCCTTACCAAATACTAAATAGATATCTCCCTTAACCTCAGTATAATTAAAGCTGGCAGGTAGCTTATGACCATATCTTGTTAAATAGAATAATTGGTCATCCTCTTTTAAAGTCGCTGTAAACTCATTCCAGTTTAAATGCTCCTTAATGGTAGTCTTATCAATATAGTCCATACCAGCTCTTTTTAAATGCTTGTCATCAATATAAAAGCTATATGGCTTAATTAAATGTACAATGGAACCAGTTGCCATACTTGTTCTGATAATGTTACCAGTATTCTCTGGCTTTTCTGGCTGATATAAAACAATGTGAATCATTATTTATTCTTTCCTTCCAAATATTCTAATAGCATTCTACATGCCTGACCTCTATGTCCTCTTTCATTCTTCTCTTCAGGACTCATTTCAGCAGAAGTCATTCCTGCTTCAGGAACATAGAAAATAGGGTCATAACCAAAGCCATTGCTTCCCTTTGGTTCCTTAGCAATTTCACCATACCACTCTCCTACAAAGGTATGCTCTTGCTCATCAATAAAAGCAATTGCGCAGGTATAGTGAGCTCCACGATTAGCACTATCACCAACATGCTCAAGAATATAGCTGTTTTTGTAGTTATAATCATTAGAGTTTAACCATCTTGCTGACATGATACCTGGAGCCCCATCAAAGAAATCAATAGATATTCCAGAATCATCAGAAATTGTCATCATATGAGGTACAGCTTCTTTTGCCGCTCTTGCTTTAATCAATGCATTCTCTGCAAATGTTGTACCATCCTCGATTGGATCTGTATGCTCCACTTCGCTTAAATCATGAACTGTATAGCCAAG
>DCGH01000061.1:0-2006 GCA_002315205.1 Erysipelotrichaceae bacterium UBA1783 | reverse complement strand
TATCTTTCATTTTACGTTTTCCTTTCCTAAGTATTTCAAATTCAAACTAACATAATATCTAGTTGGATACCTTTGATCACTATTATATATTAACACCTGATAGCATTTTTTGCTCTCAAAAAGTCCAAAATCAATAAAAGCATAACGAACATCGTTTCGTGTTAGAATATTTTCATCACTTAACACCGAAAAAATAGTACTTTTTTGTTTTTTATCCAATAAATCCTCAGTTATTCTTACCGGTCTTTGCTTAAATAAGCAATAATACTCGTTTAATAGTAAAAGCTTACTTGTTGCATCAGGTAATATCTGATAAACAATTTTAAACATATCATGACTTTGATAAGGACGAGGTAATTGATCTAGCTTTTCTCCAATTTCACACATAAAGTCAAACATTGGAATACCTTGATTATAAACATACCATAAGGTCTTTGGGATAATACCACGATTCCATAATCTTTCTGTTGCCAATGCAACATATTCTACCTGTTTAATATCATTACTGCAGACCCAATCATTGGATATAATCTGATATGGTGTATTTTCATCTGCTTTAATATTGTACCTTTCCATTTCTTCCCTAAGTACACTACCCTTTAATAGCTTCAAGATTCCGACCTGCATTTCCTCTGTTTTTAAACCAAATAAATGTGAATAGGTTTCCTTAAAGGAAGCTAAATCTTCATATGGTAATCCTGCAATTAAATCAGCATGGACAATGGTATCATTGGCAATTAGGGTATTCAGATTTTTTGTTAGCTTTTCTAAATTCTGGTATCTATGAACCTCCTTAAGTGTTGTCTTGTTGAAGGATTGAATACCAACCTCAAATCTGAAACGAGATTTCACTGGATTTTTTACAATCAGTTCAACTAATGCATCATCTAAGGTATCTGCCATAATCTCAAACTGGAAGGAAGCATCTGCTCTAAACTGCAATAACCTTTGGGCTATTTTCATGCTTCTTGCCTTATCAGCATTAAAGGTACGATCTAAAAACTTAATCTGCTTCACATTAGTTTTTTCCAGCTTGTCAAATAAATCAAACAGATATTCTAATGAGAAGGTTCTTATTTTATTGTCTAAGGAAGCAAGACAATACTTGCAGCGATATGGACATCCTCTACTGGTTTCCACATAAAGATATCTTTTGTCCATGTCATCCTTATCCATCTCTAAAAGATAAGGAGATTCTAAGGTTTCAAGATAAGCAATATCTGTTTTAGGCAATAAGGTATTTCGATAGCTATGAGTAATTAAACCCATAATATTTTCTTGACGATTGACATATTGCCAGAAGGTTTGCTCCCCTTCTCCTAATTGAATTGCATCAACATCCTCAGTCAGATAATCCTCATATTGATAGCTGACCTCAGGTCCTCCCAGAACAATACGACAATCAGGTAGTTGCTTTTTTACTAGGCTTGCTAACTGTTTGGTTTGTGGACCATTCCAGATATATGTTGAAAAGCCAATGACATCAGGATGATACTCTACAATTTCCTTTGTTATTTTAACTAGAGAGTCCTTAATAACAAATTCTCTTATTTTTGTTTCATGCTGTTTGTCTCTGGCAACATAAATCCAACGTAAAGCTAAATTTTTATGAATATATTTCGCATTTAATGTTGTTAAAAGTACTCTCATATCCTTACCTCCCATTCATTTTAAACAAAATTCAATATTTTTTCAAAACGTTCTATGGTATGATAATAAAAAAGGCGGAATAAGATATGGAATATATTGTGGCAATACTAATTGGTTATTTATTTGGATGTGTAAATCCAGCTTATATATTAGGTAAACTAAAAGGATTTGATATTAGAGAAAAGGGTTCGCATAATGCTGGTGCATCTAATGCAAAAATCACGATGGGATGGCCTGCTTTCTTTATTGTTCTAGTTTATGATTTTTCAAAAGCTTTATTGGCCATATTATTAATCAGATATATCTATCCTGGAAATAACGCTGTGGATATGGTTGCTGGTGCCTTTGCTGTAATT
>DCGH01000106.1:11723-14189 GCA_002315205.1 Erysipelotrichaceae bacterium UBA1783 | reverse complement strand
TTGAAAAAATTTCATTATTATTGTTTTCAACAATAATAATGAAATTTTTTCAATAGAATCAATAAAAAAACTAGATAGTCTCCTATCTAGTTCATTTTTTAGCTATTTGCTAATTAAGCTTCTAAAGCCTTCTTAGCCTGGTCGCAAATTGCTGTGAATCCTGCAGGATCATGGATAGCAATTTCTGATAACATCTTTCTGTTGATATCGATGTTAGCAACCTTTAAACCATGCATTAATACAGAATAGCTCATATCGTTAAGTCTAGCTGCAGCGTTGATACGTGCAATCCATAACTTTCTCATTTCTCTCTTTAAAACTCTTCTGTCTCTATATGCATACTTTAATGAATGCATTACCTGTTCATTAGCAGTGCGATATAAAGCATGCTTAGAACCAAAGTAACCCTTAGCTAACTTTAAAACCTTCTTATGACGTCTGTGTGTAACAGGACCTGTTTTTACTCTTGGCATGTTCTATTCTCCTCCTACTTCTGTAATAATAACTTCACACGCTTGAAATCTGTGTGATGTACGATTGCTGACTTTCTTAAGTGCACCTTCTGCTTGTGTGTCTTTCTTGGAGCTAAATGAGAAGTATAAGCGTGGCTTCTCTTTAACTTACCAGTACCTGTTTCTTTAACTCTCTTAGCTAAAGCTCTCTTAGTTTTCATCTTTGGCATAATTGTTCTCCTCCACCTTTTATTTTCTTACTGGTGATAATGTACAAGACATAGTGTTGCCTTCTAAATTAGGCTTCTTGTCTACAGTAGCTACTTCGTTTAGAGCTTCGATGAAGCTTTCCATGATCTTGATACCAACATCCTGGCGTGTCATCATTCTTCCTCTGAAACGCATGTCTACTCTGACCTTATTACCCTCTTCAATCCAGCCTGTTGCCTGTTTTACTTTGGTATTAAAGTCATTAGTGTCAATAACTGGTGATAGTCTTAATGACTTAACTTCAGTTACATGCTGATTTTTCTTTGCTTCCTTTGCCTTCTTCTGCTTTTCGAATCTGTACTTTCCATAGTCTAAAATTTTACAAACTGGTGGATTAGCCTGTGCAGCTACACAAACTAAATCAAGTCCTAACTCGTATGCTTTGTTGATGGCATCGAATCTTCCCATCTTTCCTAACTGTTCTCCAGTAGGTCCGATAACTAATACTTCCTTAAAACGGATGGCCTCATTGACTAAATCGTCAGGCATATTCTTCTTGCTTATACTTAACACCTCAAACTTTCATAAAAGAAAAGTGGGCTATGCACCCACTAAAATCAATCAATCTTGATAGTAGCTGTTGAACCTATAACCTTCGGCTATCAGGTGAGAAGGGGTGCTTCTTCTTTCCACATTTCTTTTGCTCTAATATTCTAGCAAAACCCTACCTTCATGTCAATCATTTTTTGTAGATATTTTCGCTAAAAATTACGCTTTTTATTGTACTTTAAATCCACTGATTTTTCAATCAATTTCTTACTCTAAAATGAAGCGAATATCCTCTAATGAAACAGAAGTTACTGAGCTTTCGTCGTTAGAAATCAGCTTATCAATCAAGTCTTTTTTAATGTTCTGTAGTTCAATAACTCTCTGTTCGATAGAGTTTGCGCATATCATCTTGATAACCTCTACTGTCTTGGTCTGGCCAATACGATGAGTACGGTCTGTCGCCTGATTTTCAGCTGAAACATTCCACCAAGGATCTAAATGAATTACAGTATCCGCACCAATTAAATTCAATCCTGTACCACCTGCTTTTAAGGAAATCAAGCAGACCTTTTCTTTAGAATCGCTGTTAAAGCTTTCTGCTATCTCAATTCTCTGCTTTCCTTCAGTCTCTCCAGTAATCATGAAGTATGGAAGCTTATTTACTTTTAATCTCTGTTCAACAAGATTCAACGCCTTCACAAATTGAGAGAAAATAATGATCTTGTGTCCATCTGCTACATATTGCTTTACTGTTTCTTCTAACAGGTCCATCTTTCCAGAAACATCTGTAAAATCTGCGGTAAAGGTTCTTGGATCAACACAGATCTGTCTTAATCTTGTCAGATAAGGTAAAACATCGAATGAGCCTTTAGAAACCTTCATCATTTCTCTTGCCTGTCTAGCCATTGCATCATAAAGTTTTCTTTGAGCAACAGACATTTCAGCAGTCAGTACTCTTTCAAACTTTTCAGGTAAATCCTTTAGTACATTTTCCTTTGTTCTTCTTAAAATGAATGGTGCGATTCTTTTCTTGATTAAGTCTGTATACTCCTGATAGTTGTTATAATTTGACTTAAAAATACTTAAATCATCAAGGTAGCCTGGCATTATGAAATCAAAGATTGACCATAAATCAATAATATTGTTTTCAATAGGTGTTCCTGTTAAGGCAAACTTATGTGAACCCTTTATTGCTTTTACAGACATCGTTTTCATGGCTGTAACATTTTTGATATATTGTGCCTCATCAATAATC
>DCGH01000106.1:7019-11706 GCA_002315205.1 Erysipelotrichaceae bacterium UBA1783 | reverse complement strand
ATACTCATCACAATCATTTCTTAAGGAATCATAGCTGGTAATATAGGTTACCTTTTCTTCTGGAGAAATCTTAGAGATAATTGATACTCTATCTTCCTTACCACCATAAATTTCAACAACCTTTTCTTCCTTGGCAAATCTGGCAAACTCATTTTTCCAGTTGAAAACTAAGCTTTTTGGACAGACAATCAGATTAGGCTTTGTCTCATCATTGCCTTTAATCAGACAGATAACCTGTATTGTTTTTCCTAAACCCATATCATCTGCCAGAATACCACCCATATGATAGTCAGATAGTATTTTCATCCAGCGATAGCCATCCTTCTGATAATTACGTAGCTCACCCTCAATTTCAGGAATCATTAAATCACTCTTTTTGAATGACTTTATATCTTTAATCATATTTGTCAGATAGCTATCTGCACTTACATTTTCGTTATGAGCATATCCCTTTAGAGCGTTTATTACAGAGATTTCATTTCTTCCTGATAAATGAGCATGATTTAAACCAATATCATCTACAGCCTCTACAAACTCCTTAGAGCTGGATTGAGAAATATCGATAATTCGATTACCAGTTAACTGAACATACTTCTTATTACGTCTGATCGCCTTTATAATCTTTTCTAATTCCTCATCTGAATATTCAGATTGCTCATAGAAAGCCTGCATCATGTTATTTTCATAAACAATTCTAATAGCTTTTGGTGTAAAGCTGATAATCTGCTTATTCTTTATTGTTTCAGAAAGATAAACGCTGCAATGCTCCTTTAATTCCGATAAGTCCATAGAGAAAAACGCTAAAACCTTAGCATCATCCTTCAGTTCGTCCTCAACAAAACCAATACCTGATAAATATTGCTGATACAAATCTATTTTATTCAGGTCATCCTGCTTGGTAATTTGCTGATAATCTAATACCTGATCATTTTTTACATATTCGCTCTTTAAGATAATCTTCTTATCTGCATAATCAAAATAAGCATTGATTGTTAAAATGCTTAACTTAAATTCTTCCTTTAATTCTTCAGCTACAACAATTTTATCTGCAAATCTGGTATAAACCGTATCCTTAAATGGTTCGATCATTTCCTTGATTTCACTTTCATTACTGTTGTTTGCTAAAGCATATAAAGCAACCTCTTTGTTTGTACAGCTTACTCTATCAAAGCAATGCTGCTGCTTATCTAAAACATAAAGGTAATTAGCAATATGAATCGTTTCATAACGCTCATTTGCTAAGGAATAATGCAAAATGTAATTCTCATCAATATAAACCTCTGGTTCATGATTTTTTAAGGTCACCTTATATTGATCATTATTGAAATAAATTGTTCCTCCCTTAAGTAAAATTAGAATTTTGTCAAACAAACTACTATTGATCTGTAAATATTTACTTTCACCATAGTATTCTCTTTCAAATTTAAACAAGGTTAAAAGCCTTAATACCTCATCATCAGGGCTTCTGAAATTACCTGGCTTATGTGTTAATACCAGATTCTTACCATATCGTTCTGTTTCCTCTAGTGCAAACTTATTTAGAAAATCATAGATATTTTTTACAATATAACCCTTATCAATGCCAATCTTTATGCCCAGATAAATTTTATCGTTTTCATAATTAAAGTGATATTCAATACTTGCTTTTCTGTCACTATTTAATTGAATTGCAGTATTGGAGAACTGCTGCTGAATATTTAAAATATCATGATTTAAAATAGCATATTTTTCCTTTAGCTTCTGTTTGCGAATTCTTGCCTTAATTTCTGCTGTTTTCTCATTGATTTCATCTCTGTATTTTTCATCCAGAAGATTGACAACCTGATCAACAAATTCATTTTTAAATGTTCCAGTAATCTCATTCTGTAAGCAGCAATAGCAATCCTCTGAATCCAATTCACATAAGAATACTCTTTTACCTGTTAGTGAATTTAAGCTATAGCGAATAATATAATCTTCGTTATACTCTTCAATTTTTACATCAGTTTCAAAATAATCCAGGATTGCTTCCTTATGATCAAAAGACATGCTTCTATTCAAAGCTTGATATTCTCTCTGATAACGATTTGCGATAGTATTCGATGCAATAAAGCCTCCCAGAAGATATTCCTTTAAGATTTCTCCATTTGGAAGCTTTCCTGATAGCTCACCAATTCGTTCTGAATTAATGATTGAACTGGAGCAATCTGATAATCGACAAAGAATTTTAGCTAAAGAAATGGGTTCCATCTCCATATGCTGTAAATCATTTAAGACCATTGGAATCTCACTATTTACAATTGATACTGTTGGCAAAAGCTTAATCTTTACCTCATCAGAGAAATCAGAGACCTGTTTATATGTTGGTCTTAAATTACTTCTAGGGTCTGTATACAAATCTACCTTCTGCTCTGTAGATAGCTTTTCAATCAGCATCCTAACAGCCTCACTATCTACTCTTTTTCCTTCATTAACAAACCTTTTTAACCCAAAATAAATATTGTTGGTCATTTCAGCTAGTTCAATTGCCTTTGGCAATAAAGCATCATAACGGAAATAATAGGTGTTATTGGTGAAAAAAGACAATATGAAGCTTTCATACATTTCATTGTAGAAATAGTAATCTACGTTATAATCATCTATTTTACTGAAGCTATTTTTTACTTCAGCAGATAATCGATTTCCTAAACCGATAGCTCCCTTTAAATCGCTGTAAAAGCCAAATCTGGAAATATCATTCAAGATATCCATTAAAGCATTTCTTGTCTTGTCATTAAATCCTAAAGCTCGATAGATAGGATAGAAATTTGCTCGATAGCTTGGGATATGTGTCAGATGAATGAATAGATTCTGAATATACTTACCAGACAAATGATCAATAACATCCTTCAATATGTAATAAACGGCATCGGATAAAGCTGACCTGTTAGCAACATAACGATCAATCTGCTGCTTGATTTCCTCAGTCAGCTGCTGATGATCTTCATTGTCCTTTGCTTGTAATGATAGCAAGCTATCAAAGATTTCCTTTAAATAAAAGCATAGTCCAGCTTCATGCTTACAGTTTCCAACAACAGGACAGCTACAGTTAAAAGATAGCTTATGGTCCATAAAGCTTAAAGATGTATAGTAATCATCCGTTCCAATAACGACCGCCTTCAGTGTGTTATCATGGAAAAATATAGAAGAAATGTTGCTACTATTCGCATAGCTAAAGCTGCGTTTTATGACAGCACTTGGGAAGGCACTCATAAAATCACTATTAACAATTAAATCAACAAATTCCTGGTCCACCTCTTCCAAAAAGGTTTTAAGAATTGATTTTTGTCCAACCTTTAAAAATAGAGTTACAACAAACTCATCCTTAAAGCCAACAATACGACCGAATCCATATTGCTTTGAAAAGACTAAATGATTCATTTCCATACGTTCACACCTCCTTTAGGGCTTCTTATCATTATACCATTCTTTACCTCTTTTCTAAACTGAAATCATTTTTATTTTTTTAAAATAAAAAGCAGTCTTTTTCAGACTGCTTTAGTGCCTCTTACATTAAAAGCTACACGATGTCTTATACTGAACAATTATTTAATATTCTTATAAGTATTAAGTTTCTTATCTAATCCTTCTACAAAATCCTTAGACCCGTCTGATGATTCCAAAATCTGTCTGATCGTTAACGAACCAAAAGCTTCAATGATACTCTGCCGATTTTCGCATTTAACCACACTTGCGATAGAATCAATAATACTATTCACGATTGCTACAACATCCTCTTGCTGCTTTAAGGCATGACGTAAAGAACAATCAATTGAAAGGTATTCTCTACTATCCCCATTTTTAGCAACATTAGGGTTTGGACTAGTATAACCCGTTGTTGTCTGCTTACCTAAAACCTCTTCTAACCATCCTAACGCTTCATCTACCCAATGCGGTAATCTTTCTGATGTCTGAGCTGCGGTATTTAAATCCTCAACAATAGAGAATCCATGTCCACCATAGGAATAGATATGGCTTTCATATGGAATGCAGTTTTCAATTAAAGCTAACTCAAAATGAACCAGATTCTTAACATCAACAACATTATCATTTCTTGCAGCAATTAAAAAGCAAGGACAGGTATCCACATCAACAAATTTTGATGGTTCTGGTAAACCAGGCATACAGAAATCAATCAGATCTCTATCTATTGCTGGATATACCAGAATAGAAGCTGCTGGCTTATTCTTTGCCATTGTGGCAGTACAAGCGGCTAAATGTCCACCAGCACTAAAGCCAATTGTTACAATTCTATTAATATCCACACCATAGCTTTCGGCATTCTCTTTTATAATTTCCATTGCCTGCTCATAGTCCTCTAAAGGTCTTGGCCAGCTACAGACATCTCTACATGAATATCTCAAAATAAAGGCATGATATCCTGCCTTCATAAATGCAAAGGCAACTGGGTCTGCTTCTCTATCACTGCAATACTGATATGAACCACCAGGAATTATGACTACTGCTGGTCTTTTAGAGAATACGAATTTTCCTTTTACGCCTAAAATATAGCAGGTTAATGTTGCATTATTCTTTTCAGATAGTGTAATTACTTCTGTTTTCATAGAATCACTCCCATCATTATTTCTATACTAATATTTTAATTCTTTAATTCATCTTTTAAAAGAGAAAACTCCTTAAGATTGTATTATAATGAAATCATGAAAAA
>DCGH01000106.1:0-7010 GCA_002315205.1 Erysipelotrichaceae bacterium UBA1783 | reverse complement strand
AAAATCTATTTCCTTACACTTTAGACAACAAAAGATATAACACCTTTAATTACTATGGCAAGGTGAATTATGGTTCAAAAATATACAAGGTACCGTTAGATGCCTCTTTTACCTGTCCTAATCGAGATGGTACAGTCTCAGATCAAGGCTGTATTTATTGTTTCGGTGGATCAGATGGTTTTCCAGAATTAAAGGAAAATGATTTAGTGAAGCAATATTACATACGTAAACAGATTTTTACAAACAAGTGGCCTGATGGTATTCCATATGCCTATTTCCAATCCTACTCTAACACCTACGCAGACTTAGCGACTTTAAAAAAGGTTTATGAACCCTTTATTGAATTAGAAGACTGTAAAGGGATTGTTATCTCAACCAGAACAGATTGTTTAGATGAAGAAAAGATAAATTATCTTTCCTCTTTAAACCAATTCAAGCCTATCTGGGTGGAATTAGGGTTACAGTCTATTCACAATCAGACATTAAAGGAAATGAATCGTGGACATGATTACGAAAGCTTTAAAAAGGTTGTTTATCAGCTTGCTGAAGCAAATATTAAAATCTCTGTTCATTTAATTAATGGTTGGCCAAGTGAAACAAAGGAAATGATGATATTAACAGCAAAGGAAGTCGGAAAGCTACCGATTGATGCAGTCAAGTTCCATATGCTTCATATCTGTAAAGGTACACCATTAGGTGATCAATATTTAAAGAAACCTTTTTCTCTTTTAACAAAGGAAGAATATGTTGATATTGTTTCTGATCAGCTTACCTATCTGAAACCAGAAATCATTATTGAACGCTTAACCGGTGATGGATTAAAGGATGTATTAATTGCTCCAGAATGGACATTGAGAAAGGTATCCGTTATTAATGATATCGATAAGCAAATGGTTTTAAAGGATGTTTATCAGGGAAACAATTACAAAGCAGATTAGTCTGCTTTTTTTCTTGCATTACTATTGATTGTTAAAAAAATAGAATATATAATTAATATACCCCCTAGGGGTATATGTGGAGGTTGTTATGGAAGAAAAGAAATGCTGTTGCTGCAAAAGTACAGAACGTGATGAAGAAACCGTAAAAAAACTTTTAAATAGATTAAACAGAATTGAAGGACAGATTCGTGGCATCAAAAAAATGATTGAATCTGAGGCTTACTGTAATGATATTTTAGTTCAATCCAGTGCTGTTAGCAGTGCTATTAGTGCCTTTAATAGAGAACTATTAAAGCAGCATATATCTAATTGTGTTGTTAGAGATATTAAAAATGGTGATGAGAATATTGTTGATGAATTAAATGAAACATTAGCAAGGCTAATTAAATAGAGGTATCACAATGGAACAATATAATGTTACAGGAATGAGCTGTGCTGCCTGCTCTACTCGTGTTGAAAAAGCAGTCAAGGGTGTAAGTGGTGTTACTAATTGTGCTGTTTCCTTATTGACAAATTCTATGAGTGTAGAAGGAACCGCAAATAGCTATGATATTATTAAAGCTGTGGAAGAAGCTGGCTATGGTGCTTCCATAAAAGGTGCTCAAATAAAAAAAGAAAACGAAGAAGAAGCATTAACAGACCATGAAACACCAAAGCTAAAAAGAAGATTATTCTACTCTATTGGATTTTTACTAGTATTGATGTATTTCTCTATGGGACATATGATGTTTTCTTTCCCTTTACCAAAGGTCATTGAGAATAATCATATGGCTATGGGATTAATTCAATTAATCCTTTCTGCCATTGTTATGATTATTAACCAGAAGTTCTTTATTTCAGGCTTTAAAGGAATTATTCATAAAGCACCTAATATGGATACCTTAGTTGCATTAGGTAGCGGTTCTGCCTTTATATATAGTGTATATGCTCTTTTTGCGATGAGTGATGGCTATGTCAAAGGTGATATGGCTATTGTAATGAAATACATGGATGAATTCTATTTTGAGTCTGCTGCTATGATTTTAGCATTGATTACTGTTGGTAAAATGCTGGAAGCAAAATCCAAAGGAAGAACTACAGATGCTCTAAAGAGCTTAATGAAGCTTGCTCCTAAAACAGCTAATGTCATTAGAAACAATAAAGAAATTACAATTCCAATTGAAGACTTACAGGTCAATGAAATCTTTGTTGTTAGACCTGGAGAATCTATTCCTACCGATGGAATCATTATCGAAGGTGAAAGTTCCATCAATGAAGCAGCATTAACTGGAGAAAGTATCCCTGTAGATAAAACAGTTAATGATAAGGTTTCTGCAGCTACAATCAACCAGCAAGGTTTTATCAGATGTAAAGCAACACGTGTTGGTGACGATACTACCTTATCGCAAATTATTAAAATGGTATCTGATGCCGCAGCCACAAAAGCACCAATTGCTAAAATCGCAGATAAGGTTTCAGGAATATTTGTTCCAGCAGTCTGCTCCATTGCACTTGTCACATTTCTAATCTGGTTATTATTAGGTGAAAGCTTTGGTTTTGCCATTGCAAGAGCTATCTCGGTGCTAGTCATCAGCTGTCCTTGTGCTTTAGGCTTAGCAACTCCTGTAGCAATTATGGTCGGTAATGGTGTTGGAGCAAAAAATGGTATTTTATTTAAAACTGCTGTTTCTTTAGAAGAAGCAGGAAAGGTACAGATTGTTGCTTTGGATAAAACAGGAACCATTACCAATGGTACCCCTGAAATTACAGATATTATTCCTACTAGTGAAATCAGTGAGAAGGAGCTATTAAAAATAGCTAATTCTGTTGAGAGAAATTCAGAGCATCCTTTAGCTAAAGCAATTACTGCTGCCTGCGATCCAAATGATTATTATCCAACAGAAGGATTCAAAGCTTTAGTAGGCTCTGGTGTCAGTGCAGCTATTCAAGGAAAAACAATTATTGCCGGTAACAAAAAGGCGATTGGAAGCATTCCTGAAAGCATTTCTATAAAGATGGATGAATTATCATCTCAAGGTAAAACGCCTCTGTTATTTAAGGAAAATGACGCTATTATCGGTATTATTGCTGTTGCTGATCAAATGAAAAATGATTCCAAGGAAGCAATCAATCAGCTAAAAAATATGGGTATCAGGGTTGTAATGATTACTGGAGATAATGAAAAAACTGCTAAGGCAATTGGTAGTAAAGCAGGTGTTGATAAGGTCATTGCTTCCGTTCTACCAGATGGAAAGCAATCCATTATCCAGCAGCTTAAGCAATATGGTAAGGTTGCGATGGTTGGTGATGGTATCAATGATGCACCAGCTTTGACAAGTGCTGATATTGGTATTGCGATTGGTGCAGGTAGTGATGTAGCTATTGATGCAGCTGATGTTGTACTAATGAAAAGCACTCTAATGGATGCAGTAGGCGCCATTCGTTTATCTAGAAAAACACTAACAAATATTTATGAAAATCTATTCTGGGCTTTTGGCTACAATATCATTGGTATCCCATTAGCAGCAGGTGTCTTTATTTCTTTATTAGGCTGGAAAATGAATCCGATGTTTGGTGCAGCAAGCATGAGCCTATCAAGCTTTTTAGTTGTAACAAATGCATTAAGATTAAATCTGACTCAGGTTTATAATGATGCAAATGATAAAAAAATCAAATCTGTTTCTTTAGAGGAAATCATTATCAAGGAGGAAAAGAGAATGGAAAAAACAATTTATGTTGAAGGTATGATGTGTCATCATTGTGAAGCTAGTGTTAGAAAAGCATTAGAAGCATTAGACGGTGTTGAATCAGCTGTAGCTGACTTTGAAAAAGGTACCGCAGTTGTTAATTTAAGTAAGGATGTTGATAACGATATTCTTAAGGCAGCTGTTGAAGCAAAGGACTACGAAGTTACAGCAATTGATTAATCGTTAAAAAGGGAGAGTTCAATTAATGAACTGCTCCCTTTTCTTATGATTTAAAATTAAATTCCTAATAATTTCTTTTTTACAGCATCAAATTCTTCTTTGGTAATTGCACCACAATCCAACAATTCCTTATATCTTAGAATTTCATCTGCAATACTAGTTGTTTTCTTTGGCTCATTTACCTGAATTGTAGCCTTCTGCTCTACAGGCTTTTCTACCTTTCTCTCAATGACAGGCTCTACAATTGATTCATATTTTGCACCCTTTACTAATTCAGCTGCATGATCAAAAGCAGTCACCATCTTATAAGCCTCTGCTTCAGCATTCGTAAATTCTGTAGAAGTTTCAGATACTCTTTCATTTAAAAGTTGAATATTGTGAGTTCTTACACCATGATCATTTGTCACAAAGCGAATCGTAATAGAATTAACATACTTACCTAAAATTCCACTACCTAATGCACCACCAATAATCATTCCAGGAAGACCAAAAATAGAACCGATGGCTGCTCCACCAATACCGCCAGTAATCTCTGGCTTATCATCCTTTAAATACTCATAGGAAACGATATCCTGGTAGTTGTAGTAATATTCACATCCATTTTCATTCACTCTTAATACCATCTTGTCATCATCAAATGCTAAAGTAGAACAAACAGTATTTGGTCTGAATCTATTTTCTTCAATAAAAGAAATCTTTTCAACAATATCCTCTACTCTTAAATTCTCAAGTGTTGTAATATCATCATCACTATTGAAATTAAATCCGGCTTTTTTTACACAATCAGAACAGATATTACCATTCTTTAAATCACAGAAAGAAACAAACATTCCTAATCTCTTTCCACAAACTGAACAATAACCCTCCATTATTTTTCCTCAACTTTCTTACATCATTATATCACAATAAAGCAATTGTAATATATAGATAGATTATTGACAAAAAGTTGAGTTTTTTCAAGAACTATGTTATTAATTTTTTATGAAGAAATTACTGTTTATTGATATTGATGGTACATTATTGAATAACGATTTAAAGCTGTCTGATGCTGATAGAGATGCTTTTCTTTTGGCAAAAAACGATAATGATATTTTTATTACGACTGGAAGAAACTACTATGATATCCCTGAATGTATTAAATCATTACACGATAGCTTTATCTGTTTGAATGGTTCATTTATCATCCAGAATCAAAATATCGTTAGAGAGCTTACTATTCCCTCTAGAAATGTAAAAAAAATACTTCAATACTTTATTAAGGAGCATATTGAGTTTTATTTAGAAACCAACAAAGGTAACTTCTGCTCTTTGGGATATAAATCAATTGCCAATCAGAGATACAAGGAATATCTGATTTATCATCAAAAAGATATTAATCAATCTGTTCATCAATATGATTCCTTAATGGATGCAATTGATTTTGAAACAGAACATGTTTATCGAATTTCATATTTGTTGAATACAATGGATCAAAAAAATGAAATCCAGAAGCTATTTCCAAGTTATCAGCATATTTTCTGGGGTGGAAAAGAAAAGAGCTTTGGTGAATTATCTGCTAAAGGAATCAGTAAAGGATCCGCTGTTAGATATATTACAAAACAGCTAGGATACAAAAAGAAAAATACCATAGGCATCGGTGATAGTTCTATTGATATCCCAATGTTTGAAGCTGTCGGATTGTCAATTGCCATGGGAAATGCAAAAGATGAAATTAAGGAATTTGCAAACATGGTAACAGAAAGTGTTGATAACCATGGAGTTGCAGCTATATTAACCAAAATAAAAGAAGGCCTTTTATAAAGCCTTCTGTTTTTTTGAAAGAATGTGTACAAAGAATTCTACCAGCTTTCCAGCAAATAGAATAATTATGATTGTACAAATACCAAAGGTTCCTTTTAGTAAAATACCTACTGCTAAAGCTACACCCTCAACAATCCATCTGACAAAATGATATTCCTTATTCATTAGCTTCATAAAACCAAACATCATACAGTCAAAGGCTGTTAGTCCACAGCTTGCAACCTGGGATAATGCAATACCAAAGGTATAAACTAATACACCAGCAATCAGACATATATAGCTAATTAAAGCTGTTGGTGAAGGGATATGTAAGATTGTAATGGTATCAATACCTAAAGATACAATAAACATTGCAACAATCGTCGCCCAGGTTACATATTTTTTATCATATACATAACCAATCAGCATCATAACAATTGAGCCAAAAAGATTCATTGTTCCTAAAGATACCTTAATTATTTTTGAAAGTCCAAGCATAAAAACAGTCATTGGATCTACACCTAAATTTGCATAATTACATAGGCCAACACCTAATCCTAAGGTATAAGCACCAATTGCAAATAACAGATATCTTTTTATACCCTTTAATTCCATAATTAATCCTTTTCTACAAGTAAGCAGGTGAAAATATCACCTGCTTTGATTTTTTATGCAGCAATAATATTGATTAGCTTGCCAGCAACGAAGATTACCTTTCTGATATTCTTGCCTTCAATCTGAGCAATAACTGTTGGAAGCTGCTTAGCTAATTCTAATACCTCATCCTGAGTTGCAGTCTTAGCTGCACCAACCTTACCTCTCATTTTGCCGTTTACCTGTACAGCAAACTCAACATCCTGCTTCTGTAATGCAGCTTCATCATATGTTGGCCAAGAAGCATACGCCAATGTTTCTTCACCAGTATAATGATTATACATTTCTTCACAGATATGAGGGCAGATTGGGCTTAATAGCTTAATAAAGTTAATAGCCATTTCCTTGTTTACCTTTTCTGCCTTATAGCAGTCATTGATAAAGATCATCATCTGTGAAATACCTGTATTGAAGTTTAATGTATCAATATCATTTGTAACCTTCTTTACAGTATAGTTATAGCTGTAATCTAATTCAGGAGTCTTTTCTTCAGTAATCTTACCTTCAGTCTCCATGAATAGACGCCATACTCTTTCAATCCACTTTCTGGCACCTTCAACACCCTGTTCACTCCAAGGCTTGCTTGCTTCTAATGGACCCATAAACATTTCATAAAGTCTTAATGTATCTGCGCCATATAGTCTAACGATATCATTAGGATCTACGATAAATTCTGGGAATCTCTTACCCATTTTGATGTTGTTTGCGCCTAAAATCATACCCTGATGAACTA
>DCGH01000026.1:1450-24122 GCA_002315205.1 Erysipelotrichaceae bacterium UBA1783 | reverse complement strand
TAAATACACCCTTTGAATATAGCTGTAAGCCACCCTGGAAATCTCTTGAATAGAAATCAAATGGAACCTTGCTAGGAATAAATAACAATGCCTTGTAGGAAACATTACCCTCTAAAGAATAATGAATAGTTTCAGCTGGATTTTCCCAATCATTAAATTGAGACTTATAGAAGCTTTCATATTCTTCCTGCTTCACATCTTTTTTATTCTTACGCCATAATGGTGTCATTGTATTTAGTGTTTTTAATTCACTAACGGTTTCGTATTCTCCATCCTTTCCTTCAACAGGAACTGATTTTTCAACCATCATAACAATTGGCCAATGAATGTAATCTGAATACTTCTTAACCAGCATTTCCAAATGGTACTTTTCAAGATATTCAGAATATTTTACCTCATCGGTATCCTCTCTTAATGAAAGAGTGATTCTTGTACCATAGCTTTCCTTGTCACACTCACTAACCGAATAGCCATCCTGACCAGTAGATACCCACTTATAGCCAGCGCAATTAGGCTTTCTGGTTTCTACGGTAATTTCCTTAGCAACCATAAATGCACTATAGAAGCCAACACCGAACTGACCAATAATATCAACCTCTTTGTTTTCTTCCATACTCTTCTTGAAATCTAATGAACCAGAATGAGCAATTGTACCTAGATTGTTATCTAAGTCCTCCTTGTCCATACCAATACCATTATCCTCAATAACTAGCTCTTTAGCCTCTGGATGAACCTCTAGCTTAATTTCAAATGGATTTTCACAAGAGTAAGCAGCATCTGTTAATGACATATAATGTCTTTTATCAATTGCATCAGATGCATTTGAAATTAGCTCTCTTAAGAAAATTTCCTTGTTTGTATAAATCGAATTAATCATCAAATCTAATAATTGCTTAGACTCTGTCTTGAACTGTTTCTTTCCCATAAAAACGCCTCCTTTAGCACTCTATCGATTCGACTGCTAAATTATATACCTTTTATTAAAATTTGACAACTATTTATGAATATTTGCCATCTGCTTACACATTTGCGCAAACTGCTTTTTAACCTCTTCCGTTTCAATCTGTATTTTGCCACCGAAGGTGAATACCCAGCTAAAGAATGTTGGCGAAACATTTACCTTCACATAGCACATAAAATAATCATCCTGCTCATTGGACCTGATTATTTTCAAATCACCGAATTTCTTTTCAACCTCATCATAAAGGGATCTATGACACTTTAAGGTAATTGGAGCACTCTCACCAGAGAACATATTGAATGTTTTTTTCATATAATCAGATAAATCTGGTGCCTTATCATAGAACTGATCTTTGATTGTCATAACATCATCCATCTTATCTAGTCGATAATTGCTCAAGCCATCATGTCCAATGGTATTACAAATCAGATAATACCGATTATTGGTTGCGACCAATTCGTATGGATATACCCTATATAGCTTCTTATTTTTACGATAAACCTTTTTCTTAGACAAATCTAAATCATAGTAATAGAAGCTAACGGCTGTCTTATCAGCAATGGCATGCATCAGCTTATCAATGTTATAAAGATTTGTTTCATTTCCACCTTCTACATTGATTCGTTGTCTGCTCTCTAATAGCTTTCGATCATACTTGTTTGTTAAGGATAGAAGCTTCTTAGCAATTACATCAGTTCTCTTCTTTGCTAAAAAGCCATTAGACTTGATTTCATCCATCAATATTCTAAGTTCAGGTAGTTCAAACAGTTCATTATTGTAATAATAGCCATCGGTATCCTTCTCAATATTGAAATCCATCTCATTCAATTCTTTTATATCATTGTAAATAGTTTTTCTATCAACATTAATATCATAGTTAGCCAATTCAGAAATAATATTTTCGCTATTTACCTTATGAAATTCGTTGGTGTTTTCCTGTAAATACTTCAAAACCAGCATTACTCTTTTCTTATTACTCATACTTTTTTATCTCCTTACTATCATTATAGCACTGTCCAAAAATTTCCACACATAATTTGCACATATTTTTTACAATATAATCAAGTTAAGGAGAACAGCTTATGAAAAAGACACACATTATTCATTCATCATATTTATTATTTATTATGGCACTTGCTTTCATCATCAATGACAGTATTATCCTTTCATTATTAGCGATGATCAGTTCTGCCTGTCTATTAGCACTTATCTTCTGCAGCAGTAAATCAAAGGTAGCTTTCTGCTCAAAGGATTTCTTCATCCTGCTAGCACAGCTATTTATTCTAGGAATGATCAGAAAATCATTAATCAGCATTTCTTCATTAACATTTATTTCTGGAATCATTTCAGTTATTTATAATACAGTATTCTTATCTTCCTTAAGAGCAATTTCTGCTAGGTCAGCAAGCTTTATCACAAGAACTATTGGCTTTGCATTGTCATTTGGTATTATCGCATTAGCCATTGTCGATGGTATTATTGCATATACAATGCAGCTAGGTGAGCTTGCTTCCATTGGTTATTTATATCTTCTGATTTTGAACTATTTACCAGTTATTGGCTACGCTGTAGCAAAAAGCTTTAAGGTATTTTCAAAAAGATTAATTTTATCTTAAGAGCATTTCAATGCTCTTTTTTTATGCTAAAATAGAAATCTAGGGAAGGAGCATCGCTATGAATATTAACGATTATATTGCCAATTATTCTGATAAAACATTTAAAGAAGTTCCTTTCAATGAGGTCGATAATTTAATTTTTTCAGAATTAATTTATATTCCATTTAACAATTATTTAGGCAGAATCCCTACCAAGCTAAAGCATGTGGCAAAAGGAATCATCAAGGATGGGGTCAGATTAAAAAAACTACAGTACGGTAGAATGCTAAAGCTGATGGCAGAATCTAAACGCTTTGGTGATGTTATTCTTTCAGACTACATTCAGGTTTCGGATGAGCAAAAGCAGGAACAATTTGCCGCAATTACGATTCAATTCAGTACCTTTAAGTTTTACGTTGCCTTTAGAGGCACAGACCGTAATCTTTATTCCTGGAAGGAAGACTTTAATATGATGTTTGAGCTACCTGTACCAGCTCAGCAAAAGGCAGCTGATTATTTAGCAAAACAGCTGAAAAAGCATCCATTATCCAGATTTGTTGTTGGCGGTCATTCCAAGGGAGGTAACCTAGCTGTCTACAGTTCTGTTATGGCTTTAGAAAAAGAAAGAATTTCTTTAGTCTTTAATAATGATGGCCCAGGCTTCAACCCTGAATTCGTCAATACAGACCAATACCAGAGTATGCTAAACAAAATGATTACCATTATGCCACAATCATCCTTTGTTGCTATACTAATGAATAGTAAAATTGAAAACATCATCGTATTCTCTGATGCCGATTTATCAAATCAGCATGATGGATTCAGCTGGCAGATCGCTGACAATTGCTTTATCAGAGAAACAGAAACAACCAAAGAAAGCAAATTTATGGAAGGCTTTATGAATGGCTGGGGAGAACGATTATCACTTGAAGATAAGGTCGTTTTCATTAATAATGTATATGCTGTTATGATGGATTTGAATATCAAAACAATCGATGATATGAAAAAATATAAAACAGAAATTTTGAAGGAACTATTTGAACGATTCAGAGTTTCTGAAGGAGAAAACAGGAAGCTTTATATTGATACAGCAAAGGCAATGATTAAATCCTTCTCAAGCAGCTTTATTGAAACATTTATTACAGGAAAGGTGGTAGAAAATGAGAATACTAGTATCGAATGATGATGGTATTAATGCTGAAGGCATTAAGGCCTTAGCTAATGCGATGAAACAATTAGGCGAGGTCGTTGTATGTGCCCCAGCCGAGCATAAATCAGGTGCTGGACATTCTATTACCTGCACTGGTTCTATCAAAGTAGAAAAAATAATGTATGATGAAAATACTGTTGGCTACAAGGTTTTCGGCACCCCAAAGGATTGTGTTGAGCTAGGCTGTAAGGCCATTGTAGACAATGTTGATTTAGTTATTACTGGCATCAATGAAGGGCCAAACATTTCTTCAGATGTTATCTGTTCAGGCACCTGTGGATGTGCTAGTGCTGCTTTACCTTACCGTATCCCATCTATCGCAATGTCTTTAGCCTGGGGAGATCACTATGATTACTCAACTGCAGCAAAATACGCTGTAAAGGTTGCTAAATGGTTTATGCAACAGCCATTTAACAAGGATTTTGTCTTAAGCGTTAATGTACCTAATATTCCTGAAGAAGAAATCAAGGGCGTTACTGTCTGCAAATTTGGAGGAGATTCCTTATATCATCAAACAGAACCACCTACATTTGATGGGCAGTATTATTACTACAGTACAAAATGTGATAAGATCACCTATGAAAACTACATTGATAACCTTGAAGGTGATGTTTATGCCTTAAATCATGGCTATGTAACCTTAACCCCATTAGATATTGATGTTGTAAAGCACGATTCATTAGATGAATTAAAAACAGCATGGAACGCAGATTAAAGAAGAGGCAACTCTTCTTTTTTTAATCCCTGATGATAATTATTTGTGACTGTTACCAGCTACTCTTATACCGATATTTTTGAATAGAAAAAGGATCACAATTGTGACCCTTTTTTATGTATTAACGAATAAAATTTGTTATCTGACGTTCTGCTTCTCTTTCAGGAACCTCAACACCTGAAAGCTTACCAGCTTCAATACACTTTAGATAGAAAGCCATATTTCTAGCTAATGTTCTCATAATCTGTAAGCCCTCTAAATCCTGTTCAACCTCATCAGCATTATTACCATGGACATTATTCCAGTAGCATGAAGAGATAATTGGCATTTCAGAAATACCAGGATATTTGATTAACTGATCATAGGTTGAAGTAGTTCCAGATCTTCTAGCTGAAGTAATGACTGCACAAGGCTTCAATCTGAAGGTCTGTTTTCCAGCGGAATAGAAGACACGATCTAAAAAGCTTGTGATATTACCACTGGCTGAAGCATAATGAACTGCACTACCAAAGACAAAGCCATCTGCTGATTTTGCCAGTTCAACAAATTCATTCACCTTATCTCCTTTAAAGCACCTGCCCTGCTTGCGACAATAGTCACAGCCTAAGCATCCGCCTTCTACATTATTACCAATCCAGAAGATTTCAGATTCTACACCCTGTTTAGTCAACACCATCTGCATTTCTTCTAACGCCCTATTGATACAGCCATTTTTATCTGGGCTACCATTAACTAATAATACCTTCATATATTCTCTTTTCTAGCTTAACCTAAACTGCTCGTTATATAGCTTAGCATACATACCCTGCTGATCCATTAATGCATCATGGGTACCCTTTTCAATAATATTACCATCGGAAATAACCGCAATTTCATCGGCATTCTTGATTGTTGATAAGCGATGAGCAACCACAATGGTTGTTCTTCCCTTACATAACTCATCTAATGCCTTCTGAATCTGAATTTCTGTTGTATTATCTAATGCGCTTGTTGCTTCATCTAAAATCAGAATTGCTGGATTCTTTAGGAATACTCTGGCAATACATAATCTTTGCTTCTGACCACCAGATAGGCGAACACCACGCTCACCAATGACTGTTTCATACCCTTCAGGCAAGCTTTCAATATATTCATGAATATTTGCTCTTTTTGCAGCTTCATATACATCTTCATCACTGGCATCCAGCTTACCATAAAGAATATTGTTCTTGATAGTATCATTGAATAAATATACATCCTGCTGAACAATACCAATGTTCTTTCTTAAGGAATCTCTAGTGACCTCTCTGATATCCTTGCCATCAATTAAAATAGCTCCATTTTCAATTTCATAGAAACGAGGAATCAGATGACAGATAGTTGTCTTTCCTCCTCCTGAAGGACCCACTAAAGCAAACTTTTCACCCTTATTAATCTGAACAGATACATTCTTTAAAACATCCGTTTCCTTATCATAGCCATAAGAAACATTTTTTAGTTCAATTGTTCCTTCAACCTGACCAATATCAATGGCGTTTTCACTATCTGATTCAACTTCCATATCCATGACCTCGCAATATCTTTCAAAGCCTGTTACACCAGATTGGAACTGCTCCATGAAGCCCATTAGCTGTTTTACTGGTGAGATAAATAAATTGACAGATACAATAAATGTTGAATAATCTGCAAAGGTAATTCTACCCTTTACCATAAATAAGCCACCTGCTAATAAAATAACAACATTGAAAATATCAATAATGAAATTCATAGTTGAACCATAACGGCCCATCGCACGATAATCTCTTTTACTTGCCTGTTTAAAGAATTCATTGTTTTCTTCAAACTTTTCGCTTTCCTTTTGAGCATTTGTAAAAGCCTTTGTTACTCTGATACCAGCAATACTAGTCTGTAACGCTGCATTAATTCTACTTGTCGCTTTTCTTGTCATTCTTCTTGCGGCTAAGAATTCCATTCTTAGCTTTGTTGCTACATATACCAAAATTGGTACAATTGCGAAAATAATTAATGACAATGGAATATCAATAGTACATAAATAAACAAAAGATAAAATTAATGTGATTGATGAAATAATGATGTTTTCAGGACCATGATGAGCTAATTCTGCAATTTCAAATAAATCGTTTGTCATTCTGGTCATTATTGCACCTGTTTCATTATTGTCATAATAGGTAAATGGCAGCTTTTCTAAATGATTAAATAGATGGCTACGCATTTCTGCCTGCATCGCAACACCCATTAAATGCCCTTCGTACTGAATGAAGAAATTTAAAGCCATTCTAATGGCATATAACACTAATAAGCCAAAGGATGCGTATACAATCCAGGTTGTGTTCTGGTTTGGAATAAAATCATTTAACATCTTTCTGGTAATAATTGGATAAATAATCGCAATCACAGAAACCAGAAAAGAAGCAAGCATATCCAAAGCAAATAGCTTTCTATGTGGCTTGTAATAGCTAATAAATCTTTTAAACATAACAACTATACCTTTCCAACTGTAAACTGGTATAATCCAATACTAACAGCATTGCATAAATTCAAAGAATCAATGGTATTTAAATGCTTAATTAATACAGATTGACCATAGTACTGGTATTCACTTGGCAAACCAGTTGCCTCATTACCAAACACTAATGTAAATCTATCAGGAATTTCAATTTTATCCAACTGTTTTGCTCCATCAAGCATAAAAGGATAGATATTTCGCTTATCTGCAAATGCCAAATAATCCTCAAATGAATTGAAATACTGGAAATTCAATTCAAAGAAGGCACCCATCGAAGCTCTGATTGTCTTTGGATCATAGATATCCACTCCTGGGGCAATAATAGCAATATTATTAATACCAAAGCCAATAGAGGTTCTGATAATTGTACCAAGATTGCCTGTATTGCTTGGATTGACTAAAACAACATGATTTGCCTGAGGGTCTAATGCTGTTTCATACTTTCTAAATGCACCAATGATATAACAGTTTTCCTTATCAGAAACCACATTAAAGATTTTATCACTTCTGATAATTTCAATTCTGTTTCTTTGGCACAGCTCAACAATTCTGCGATAAATCTCGTTGTCCTTCTGCTTAGAATGAACATATACATTAATTACTCGATCAGGATGCTGCTTTAATAGCTCTAGCGTTAATTCAGTTCCTAATGAATAAGAATAATCAAAGCTCTTTTGATATTTTTTCATAATAGCTCCTTTCAATGAAAATAGCCCAATAAGGGCTATTTTGATTATTAGTTTAAAGTTCTAACAATTAGTCATTACGACGATTGAAGAAATCAGGTAGTTCAATTTCGCCTGTATTTGAAGTGTTCTGAACTGGCTTAACAGTCTGCTTTGGAGCCTGAATTTCAAATGTCTTTGATTCGATTGCTGTAGTAGTAACCTGGTCAAAGCCTGTAGCGATAATTGTAACGATGATTGAATCCTTTAATGCACTGTTATATGCAAGACCAAAGATAACATCGATATCACCACCAGAAACGCTCTTGATGTATTCAACAGCCGCTTCTGCATTGTCGATAGTTAATGAATCGCCACCACTTACGTTGATGATCGCATATCTTGCACCAGAAATGCTTGCTTCTAATAATGGACAGCTTACAGCTCTTCTTGCTGCTTCCTCTGCCATTTCATCCTTATTGCTGATTTCATCAGAGCTTACCTGACCAACACCAATTAATGCTGCACCCTGACCTTCCATAACTGACTTGATATCAGCGAAATCCAGGTTGATTAATGCATCGTATGAAACTAGGTCTGTAATTGTCTGAACAGCCTGTCTTAATACATTATCAGCTTCTGTGAATGCCTGCTTGATTGGGATTGAGCCTAAGATACTATTAACCTTTTCGTTAGGAATGATAATTAGAGAATCAACCTGCTTTCTTAATTCATCTAAGCCATTGATTGCCTGCATCATTCTTCTCTTTCCTTCAAATGGGAATGGCTTTGTACATACACCAATTGTTAATGCACCAGTTTCCTTAGCACACTGTGCAACCACTGGAGCAGCACCTGTACCAGTACCACCACCTAAACCAGTAGTAACGAAAATCATATCAGCACCCTGTACTGCTTCTCTGATTTCATCAACTGATTCTAATGCAGCTGCCTTACCTACATCTGGGTTTCCGCCTGCACCTAATCCATGAGTTGTATTAAAGCCGATAAGGATCTTATTTTCAACTCTTGAAGAAGATAACACCTGCTGGTCTGTATTTACAACATAGAATTCAACACCTGCAAGATTAGCTTCTGCCATTCTATTAACGGCATTGCAGCCACCGCCACCAACACCAAACACTTTAATTCTTGTTACTGGGATAAAATCACTCATACTTTTTTACACCTCATTTATTCTTTCTCGACAAATAATCTGTCTGTAATGTTTCTTAATTTACTAGTGATGTTTCTATCTTCCTCTACCTCTTCTGTCTTTTTCTTGACTAAATTAGCTTTGAAAGCTGCCATATCGACACTATTTACAATCTTGTTGCTTAATACATTCGCATCCTTGTAAACATAGAACATACCAACTAATGCTGTCCACTTGCTTTCTCTTACGCCTAAAGTGTCTGGACAATAGCACTTTACAGGCTTCTCAAACTTTCCAGTAAGCTTTTCTTCCAGATTCTGTAATGAAGCACCCTTACCAGTAATAAGGATTGCAACATTTTCCTGCTTGATAATATTCAAGCAATAAGAATATAGATTTTCAATCAGCTCCATACTTGGCTGGTAAATACATTTCTGGATGTCATCATAGGTAACTGACTGTTCAACACCATCAGCATCCTTCCATTTATTAATAATTCTGTCTTCACCATCCTGCTGACCAACAATACCATATCTGAACACTAATCTTGAAGCATCTCTAAATGATAGAGACATTTTCTTCATGATTGGTTTCACTAGCTGATCATAACCAACATTATCACTTAATCCAGCAATTAGTCTGCCATTATAGATTAATGACAATACCATATGTGAACCCTCTAGATGAATATTTACAACATACTTGTTAAATGATTGTTCAAATAATGCTGCTTCAGCACTACTTGCATAACCATCCTGATAAATATCAACAACGCTTAGTCCTGCTTTTTCAACTACAGATACATAATCATAAGCTGTTAGCTTATCACCGCAGATTAAATCTACCTCTGCTGATAGCATTTCACTCTTTTCATTTAAAGGCATCTTTGGATAAGTGATACCATTTGTTTTGTAATTAGCACATGAAATATTAATAATCTGATAATCAGAACCAACATTTACTCTATAAGCATCCTTTTGGATTGCCTTAATATCGTTTACACCAACGATCTTGTTTTCTAATAATCGATCAAATAATCTCTTTTCCTTTTTGAATCGATAGCCTGGAATACATAGCAGCACAGACTCAATTGGTGTTCTTAGTTTAGAGGTAATATGGTCATTTGCTTCCTTGATTGCTTCAATAACCTTTGCCTCGTCAACGATTCTTACACCACTAACGCCCTTGCATGCAACAGATTCCTTGGCAATGATATATAAAACGTCATTATAAAACTCGCCTACAACTAGACGAACCTCGTCATTTTCAATTTGTAATGCCGCTAAAATCTGGTTTTTTTCCACAATAAAACACTCCTAAATATATATATTTATTTTAACATACAATAGGTATTTTTGTTATAAAAATTTTAGATATTATTGAATAAAGGCCAAACACCTTTCTTATCATGTGTATGCTCTGGTAACTGGTATATATCATGACCTGGATATTCATTTCCTTCGATTAATAATGGGCCATGATCAGAGAAGGCAACATCCCAGCCAACATATCCCATCTGTGGTACAACTGTTGCTGCTTCCTTTACCATTGCCATTGCTTCTTCCCATTGAGGGAATTGGAATCCTTTAATAATATAGCCTGTCATAGGATGAACCTCATACAGGTTCTTTTTCTTATCAATTGCTCTATCCTTTACAATTCCTGTTTCAACATCAATAGGTGCTGTCATTCCACCTGAATTAAAATTATCAACAAAGGAACCATTACCAATTCGAACATAAGCAATCACTACATGAGCAACGCCATCCTTAAGAATGGTTACCACTCTAGCTGTATTAATTGACCCTGGATAAATTTTCGCTACCTCTTCATTTTGAATTACTAGCTCCTCCAGTTCACAATTTTTCCCATACAGATAGCTATATAGATCCTCATTGTCAGAAAAATCATTTCGGTTCATTTTTTCAATGCCATGGCCACATTGCCCATCATTTGGCTTAAACATAAACCTTTCATGCTTTTCAATAAATGCCATTACATCTTCCTTACTGCTAGTATCAACATCGATCCAATCTCTCTTTAAAAATTTATTGAAAAGAGTATTAAATTCCTTTTTAATCTCAATACAATGGAAATACTCCTTGTTGTTATATCTTAAAACAAGATCATTGTTTCTGCCTCTGGTAATATAGGTGTCTCTTTCAGCATCAGTCAGATTATACATTTCGTATAAATCATAATCAGAGTAACCTGCGCCATACTTCACTGCACAATCTTTCATATCTAAAAATATGGCAATTCTTCCCTTGCCTGTCTTTTTATGGATTCCTTCAATTTTATCAAGCATCTGCTTGTAATTCATTTTTCTAATTCTTTCAATAAGATATTTTACACTTGCCATTTTTATCACCACTAATAGTTTATCATAATTTTATAAATATTAAAATTAAGAAAAAGAAGTCTTGCATTTTTCATATTTAAATGGTATTATATTCAAGCGTATGAAAAAGGAGGTCACGGAATGTCTAGAGTATGTGCCGTTACAGGCAAAGGACCTTTATCAGGTAACAAGCGTTCAGATTCTTTAAGAGCAACACGTCGCAGATGGAATGTAAATTTACAGAAAGTAAAAGTTATGATTGATGGTAAACCGCAGACCGTCAAGATGTCAGCACGCGCTTTAAGAACTTTAAAGGCTCAGCAGGGTAAATAATACAAAGTTAGGAAACTAACTTTTTATTTTGATTTAAAAGTATGGAACCAATTGTATCATTTATGGAGGTTCTTCAATATCTGAAGGACCAGGAAATCATTTACTCTGTCAATAGAGGAGTGATCACCTATTATTATCAGAGAAACGATATTGTTGCTATTAAAAACCCTAATAGCCACTACAAAATCAGTTTAGAGGAATTCAAAGAGCTTTTCAGAAAGGAAACCTTCTATCTTTATATACCGAAGGATGAGGGTGTCAATGTTGAAAAGGATGAAGAATACTACGCCTGGAAAAGTAGAGGAACAAACTAAAAAGACAAGCTACAGGCTTGTCTTTTTCTTTTAATCACAATCACCACAGCCCACTGGCTCACTCTTAACAATTTCATCCAGATATCCTCTATAGATATCAGCAAGCTCGTTTTGCTGAGCAGTAGTTAATGGTTCATAGGAATCTAAATGCGAATCCACAGTTCTTTTATGAATTGCTACAATAGAACCGTCCTTAACAAAATAAACCGCACTAGATACCAGCTTTAATGTGCCATCTTCATAACGTTGGAAAATATCATCTAATTTCAAATCGCACAAATCAATCGCCTCTGCAATTGTTTTATACAGCTTTGCAGAAGACGAATCTGTGCCCTTTTCATATTCATCTCTTGCTTCCTTAATGTTATAAACATAAAGGTTCACACCAGAATACTCATTCACTGTATCAATTAATACTGGAATTGCTCTTCGACACCACCCACAGGTTGGCCATCCTAAATAGACAACATGAGTTCCTCTTAAGAGCAGTTCCTCAATATTATCCTCTGTAGCGTATTTTATAGTGCTGTCAGCGTTAATTTCAATACTTGTATATTGATTGCCATGGTCATCTTTTTGACCATTATAGGCTTCGTATTCCTGCTTAAAGCGTTCTCCATCTGTTAGCTCTTTGTTAGATGTGCAGCCAAACAGCATCAATAGTGACAATAAGCAGACCATTAGCTTTTTCATTACTCTTCTCCTAAAAGACTATCAACGCTATAATCAAATCCTTTTGGATGGTTGAAGCAATAGCTTCCTGCTACCAGGCAATCTACATGATGAGCAATTGCTAATTTACCTGTTTCGTAATTGATGCCACCATCAATCTGAATAATAAAATCTAAGCCCTTCTCTTGTCTCTGTTGATGAAGCCACTCTGCCTTATCCAACATTTCTGGCATAAATTTCTGACCACCAAAGCCAGGATTGACAGACATGATTAGTACCATATCCACCTTTTCTAAAACAGCTGACAAATCCTCAATTGGAGTTGCAGGCTTAACAGAAATACCTGCCTTAATACCAAGGCTATGAATCTTATCAATAATCTCTAAAGCTTCTTCATCGCTAGAAACAGCCTCATAATGGAAGGTAAACATATCTACACGGATACCCTTGAAATAATCAATAACCTCACTTGGATTGGTTACCATAATATGTACATCTATAAACTTATCTGTTTTAGTAACAATCTGCTTTAAAATTGGCGTACCAAAGGAAATATTTGGAACGAAGTTTCCATCCATTACATCGTAATGAAGCCAAGCAGCATTAGATTTATTAAATGTTTCAATATCAGCACTTAAGTTTAAGAAATTTGCTGATAAAAATGAAGGAGACACAATTGTCATTATTCCCATTCCTTTCTGGTGTTACATTGTGGAACAATTTCCACAAAGTTCTGATATCTGATTTTAGAAACTATGCCTTCAGCAACACCATTTTTAATAGCACAGTCTGGTTCATTAATATGTCTGCAGTCATTAAATCTGCAGCATCCCTCTACCTTGAAATCCTTGATGCGGTCTGCCAATACTCTTTCATCAATTCTTGAGAAATCCAATGATGAAAAGCCTGGGGTATCAGCAACCCAGCCACCACATACCTCATATAATTCCGTATGTCTTGTGGTATGCTTTCCTCTTCCTAAGGCCTTTGATGTTTCCTGGGTGTGTAACTCAAAGGCTGGATTTAACTTATTGATCAGGCTGCTTTTGCCAACACCTGATTGGCCAGCTAAAACAGTAAGCTTTCCTGCCAAAGCATTTTCTAAATCACTATAGTCATAGTTTCTACCGATTAATACAACACGATAGCCACTAGCTCTATAATCCTCTATGTAATCAAATACAGGATGCCCCTCTTTCGCTAAATCCATCTTGGAAATAACGATAACTGGTTCAATTTCACTATAGCTGATTAGAAAGACAAGACGGTCCACTAAAGTGCTAGAAAAATCAGGATCAACAGCACTCATAACAATCATTGCCTGATCAACATTGGCAATGGCTGGTCTTCTTAATTCATTTTTTCTTTCTAATACCTTTTGAATACAATACTTCTCATCAATCAGTTCATATTCAACCTCATCACCAACTACAGGCTTGACACCTAAGCGCATCTTACCCATTGCTATTGCTGAAAAGCGTTGGTTATAAGGGGTACAGATTGTATATTGATTGGATACAATTCTAATAATTTTTCCTTGCATAATTTTAATAATAATATAATGTAATAGTTACATCAGGGGTCTGAACATAATAGGTGTTCCAGCTTGGTGAGCAATCAGCAACAGTACCTGGTTGGCAGATATAATTGCCGTTTTCATCAATATTCTCTTCAATATTCTTTTGTTCCAGCTTTACCTGTGCACCCATCTTTATTAATTCTTCCTTAGCTGCTTCAATATTCATACCCTTAATACTCTCTGGAATCCAGAAGGTTACATATGTAGCAACATTGAAGGTAATAATTTTATTTCCTGTAGGCTCTACAATGGTTCCAGCATCAACATCCTGGAAAATGATTGTTCCCGCTGCCTTTTGACCATCCTCAACCTGATTGACTAAAACATCAATTCCAGCTGCCTCTAGCATTGGTTTAATGTCATCAATGTTCTTTCCAACATAATCTTCAATGACAAAGCGTTTTCCTAAAGATACCGTTAAAGAAACATAGGAACCCTTAGCTACTGAAGTATTCTGATTTGGAGATACAGAAATAACAACGCCCTTATCCTTATCGTCAGTTACAGTATAGCCTACTGTTTCAACATGTAGTCCAATGCTTTCTAACAAGCTTCTAGCTTCATCCAATTGATAGTTTCTGACATCAGGAATGGTTATCATATCACCAGCCGAAGGCTTATTATTTCCTGAAAGACTAGTCATCATTAGCATAATAATGACGCCAAGAGCAATCGCACCAACAACAATTAGGGCTGATAGTGGATCAAACTTTTTCTTTTTTCTTACTACCTTTTGTGGTTTCTTTGTTGTAGCTTTTGTTTCAGTTGCCTTTGTTTCAGGCTTCTTTGTTGTCTTTTCAGTCGCTGTAGCAATCTTTTCCAGATTTAATCTCTGCTCATTATTTCTTGATAAATCTAAGCAGGTAACTAAATCATTAAACATTTCTAAAGCACTACCGTAACGCAAATCCTTATTTCTTGCTGTTGATTTAATGACGATATTTTCAACAGACTGTGGAATTTCCGGATTGAAGTCCCTAACAAAAGGAACATCATTATGTAAATGCTTTAAAGCAATTTCTACCGCAGTATCTCCATGATATGGAATATCACCTGTTAATAGCTCATAGAATACAATACCTAAAGAATAAATATCTGACTGTGGTGTACAGATTTCACCCTTAGCTAATTCAGGAGCCAGATAATGGACAGAGCCCATAACCGTTTTTGTCTGGGTTAATCCAGCAGCATCTCCAGTATAAGCAATACCAAAGTCTGATAGCTTTACTGTGCCATCATCCTTAACTAATACATTCTGTGACTTGATATCACGGTGAATAATGCCAACCTTATGAGCATGTGCTGTTGCAGAAACAAGCTGCTTCATAATATTGACGCATTCATCAGCTGGTAAGACACCTCTCTGCTTAATTAGCTGTTTTAATGTTTTACCTCTAACATATTCCATGACAATATAGTTTTTACCCTCATCCTCACCAACATCAAAAATTTCAACGATATTTGGATGAGAGGTATTGGAAATAGCCATTGCTTCCTTCTGGAAACGAGCTAAATTAATTGGATCGTTATTCAGCTCTCCTCTTAACACCTTGATTGCTACTTCGCGCTTTAAAATAGTGTCTACAGCTAAATAAACATCAGCCATGCCACCTTCACCAATATGCTTTACAATTGTATATCTGTTACCAATCTTCTGTGCCATAGTACTACCTCTGACAGATTACTACTGTAACATTATCAAAACCGCCAGCATCATTTGCCAGCTTGACAAGATTCATACATTTATCTTCTACTGTAGAATCAGAAACTAATACCTCTTTGATATCCTCACTCTTAACATAGCCATGTAGACCATCTGAGCATAACAATAGGCATTTATAATCATTTAATACCTCAAAGGTATCGATTTCAACAATATTGCCAATACCAATTGCTCGAGCAATAACGTTTTTACCAACCATCTTTGAAGCAATCTCTTCATTGATCCCTTTTGTCTTAACTAAATAATTAATCAGTGTATGATCCTCTGTAACCTGAATCATTTCATTTTTATCTGTTAAGATATAGCATCTTGAATCACCAACATTTGCTACATAGGTAGATTTATCAGTCACTAATGCTGTAACTAATGTAGTACCCATGCCCTTATACTCTTCTTTTGTATTTCCTAAACGGAATACAGCAGAATTCACCTCTTCAATAGCATCGACCAGCCATTTCTTAGAAGTGGCCTTTTTATTTTGAGCTTTGAAAATCATCTGCATATCTTTGCTGGAAACAGCACTTGCTACCTCACCAGCCTTATTTCCACCAATACCATCGCAAACAACAGCTAATGTTTTATCAGTGCTATTTTCGATAATAAAGCTATCCTGATTTGCTTTTCTAACCAAACCCTTATGTGTTAATCCATAGCTAACCATTAGTCTGCTTGCTCCTTTCATATTTACTCCTTAGCTGTCCACATGCTGCATCAATATCATCACCATGCTTCTGTCTTAAGGTACATCTTACATTTTTTCCACTTAGCTTATTGTATAAAGCCATTGCTGTTTTATAATCGGTTGAAACATAACCATTTTCATCCACATTGTTATAAGGAATCAGATTGACATATACATCAAAATCCTTTGTTAGTGCAGCCAGCTGCTCAACACATTCATCCGTATCATTAACACCCTTTAACAAAATATATTCATAAGATAATCTGCGATTATTCTTGCTGGCATAGTATCTCAAGGCATCCATTAGCTTTTCAATTGGATATGCCTTATTGACTGGCATAATTCTACTTCTGATTTCATCATTTGGGGCATGAAGAGAAATAGCAAGATTAAACTGTGTCTTTTCATCCGCAAATCGAATGATACCAGGAACTAAGCCACAGGTCGATACTGTGATATGTCTGGCACCAATACCTAAGCCTAAATCATGATTGACCGTTTTCATAAAGGTCAAAACATTGTCATAATTATCAAAAGGCTCACCAGTACCCATAACAACGATATGTGAAATTCTCTCATTTAGCTCATCCACATCCTTTTGTACAGTTAAAACCTGCTGAACCATTTCACCACTGGTTAAATCTCTCTGCTTCTTTAATAACCCACTGGCGCAGAAGGAACAGCCCATATTACAGCCAACCTGTGAGGTTACACAGATACAATTTCCATAATCATAATGCATTAAAACTGATTCAATTGCTGAGCCATCAGATAATTCAAATAAATATTTTCTAGTAGAATCCTTAGATACCTGCTTTTTTAAAATAGCTAAAGATCCGATACTGTAATTCTCAGTTAAAAATTCTCTAAATTTTTTGCTTAGATCTGTCATTTCATCATAGCTGTTTACTCTTTTACGATAAAGCCAGCTAAAAATCTGGTTTGCATTAAACTTCTTGAAACCATTCTCTAAGCACATTTCAATCAACTGTTCATAATTAAAATCATAAATCGACTTCATATATTACCTCATGGTATATTTTACCATACTTACCTAACTCTTTTTAACCTTTTACCCAATTTTTATTCCATCTTAATTAATCATTCTTTACCATTTTTGCAACATAGAAACCATCGGAATCATAATCAGATGGGAAAATTGTTTTGCTGCTAATTAACGAGAATTCAGGATGATTCTTTAAGAAAGCATCAACCTGCTTTTCATTTTCTTTTTTATTTAATGTACATGTGGAATAAACCAGTATACCACCCTTTTTTACCATCTGATCCACAGTATTTAATAGCTGCTTCTGTAAAGCAACAATATTGTCTAAATCATTTGGGGTTGTTGTAATCTTGATTTCAGGCTTGTGTCTTAATGTTCCTAGCCCTGAGCAAGGTGCATCTAACAAAACCGCATCAAAGGATTCAGCAGAATAATGCTGATTGATTTCTCTGCCATCATAATTTACTACCTCAACATTACTTAGATTGTATTTCTTTACATTCTTTTTAATCAGTTCACATCTGAAATCATATACATCATTAGACACTACCTTACCTGTATTATGCATTAATGAAGCAATCTGGACAGTCTTTGACCCAGGGGCTGCACATAAATCTAATACCTGCCAGCCATCCTGTAAACCTATCGTATCAACTGCTAATTGAGAGGATTCTGACTGAATAATCACCAAACCCTTTTTAAAATAATCCGTATCAATAATGTTTCCATCATAATAAACGCATCCTTCAGCTGAACCACTAGAAAATTTCTTATCCTTTAATAGCTCTTGTTTTGTGGTTAAAAGATTATTCACCCTTAGGGATACCTTTGCATCTAAGCAATCCATTTTGCAGATGATTTCTGTCTGTTGTTTTCCATAGTGAGCATTCCACATATTTACTAGCCAATCAGGATGAGATGTTGCAACAGCTAAAGAAGACTGATCAACATCATTTTTATTTAGCTTTCTTAAAACAGCATTCACAAAGTTGGTACTGTTTCCACCCTTAATTCCCTTTGAAATTTCAACGATTTCATTGACCGTAGCATACTCAGGCTTATTCATTAGTAAAAGCTCATAGGTAGCCATATCTAAAAGAATTGCTACCTTGCTGGAAGGCATTTTACTAGCGTATTTGCTCCAGGCTTCCCTGACTAAGCGATAATTTCTTAATGTGCCATAAACAAGCTGTGTTACTAATGGTGTAACCTCCTTATTGTTTTTTAAAACAATATTGGAGAACTGCTTTTCATTTATGACCTTCACTAAGCATTGATATGCTACTTCTCTTTCCTTCATAAAATCTCCTAATCTAAAATATATGGATCCACATCTATCAATAATGATAGCTTGTTTCTGTTTATTTCTAATGACTGATACCAGCTCCAAAGCTTATCAATCATTTCTTCCTTATTTTTTCCCTTTAAAATGATACGGAAACGATACTCATCCGCTCTTCTGATGAGCTGAGATGGGCCTAAAACTTTAATTGTATCATCACTTCTGAAATAGTTCGCTGCCGTAAATGCCTGTTCCTTAGCAAATTCTTCATCCTTGGAATGGAATGCTACGGCAATAAGATAAGTATATGGTGGATATTTAGCCACATGGCGATAATCCATTTCTCGATTAAAGAAGCCAATATAATCCTGTCTTGCGGCTAATTGAATTCCATAGTGATCTGTATCATACGCCTGGATAAAAACCTCTCCCTCATCCTTGCTGCGGCCACTTCTGCCAGAAGCCTGGACAATTAAATCAAAGGTTGTTTCTACCGAGCGATAATCACTTCTGGCTAATGGACCATCTGCATTAAAGATACCTACTAAGGTAACATCTGGGAAATCCAGTCCCTTGGAAATCATCTGTGTTCCAACCAGAACATCATATTCATGCTGCTCAAAGGCTGTTAGTATTTTCTGATGAGCATCCTTAGCCTTTGTCACATCTGCATCCATTCTGATGACTCTAGCTTTCGGGCAGATTCTTTCTACCTCTTCCGTTAATCTTTGAGTTCCTACACCATAGCTTCTAAATACCCTACCACCACAGCTAGGACAGGTATCATTCACCTTCTGCTCAAAGCCACAGCTATGACATACTAGCTTTTCCACGTCCTTATGATAGCTTAAAGCGACATCACAATGAGGACATTTTATTACCTCACCACAGTTTGAGCATTTCATCATTGGCGTATAGCCTCTGCGATTTAATAATAGGATCACCTGCTTGTGATTATCAATTCTCTCCTTTATGGCCTCTGATAATGGGGATGAAATAATAAAGTTCCCTCTTCTGCTTTCCCTATTCATATCAACCACGGTTGCCTTTGGCAAACCTTTGGCAATACGCTTTGTTAATGTCACTAGCTGATAAACATCCTTGAAAGCTCTCGCATAGCTTTCAAGGGTAGGGGTTGCACTACCTAAAATCACCTTACAATGGTGTATTTCACTTCGTTTAATCGCAATATCTCTCGTGTTATATTTTGGCATCGAATCCTGCTTGTAGGAATGATCATGCTCTTCATCTAAAACGATTAGTCCTAAATCCTTAAATGGCATAAATACTGCGCTTCTGGTGCCTACAACAATCTTCACCTTATTTTGCTTTACTAATGTATATTGTTCATACTTCTGCTGAGCATTTAAGCCTGAATGATATACCGCAATATTGTTATTGAAACGGTCCTTAAAGCGTTTCACCATCATTGGTGTTAATGAGATTTCTGGCACTAGAATCAGTACCTGCCTGCCAGAAAGAATGGTGTTCTTTGCTAGCTGCATATAAACCTCTGTTTTACCGCTGCCAGTCAATCCATGAAGAAGACAGACACTTTTTTCTGTTTTTTGAATCGTATCAATGGCCTCTAGCTGCTGCTGGCTTAATGGATATGGTGCTTCCTTAATAGATAAATCCTCTACCTTAGCACTTTTCTGCTTTTCATAAACAGTAATCTGCTTTTGATCTCTATATTTCTTTAGCTTATATTCACTTAGGTATTTCTTAATTTCGGAAAGTAACATTTCCTTATCAGGTAAGCTATATTGCTGAACTAATTCTTCCGATTCTACCTTTGCCCATTTTTCCATAGCAACACTCTTTTTAGAGCTTGTTGGCTTTAAAGATGGTGGTAGCATTGCGGTAAAGCAACTGATGATTGGACAAACTGTCATTCTGCTCATCCATAATCCAAGCTGATATAGCTCCTCATTTAGTAAAGCTTCTTCATCAATAATCTCTTTAATTTCTTTAAGCTGATAGCCTAGCTTTTCTTCATATGCTGGCAAATCATCAACCTCTATAACACTATCCACAAATCCAACAATAGACTGACGATTAAAATCTACCTTTACTCGATACCCTCTATCAATGGATAAATCTCCACTATAGTAGTATGAAAAGGTAGTGTTTAACTGCATAACTGGATGTTCAATATAGACGTTAACAATCTTCATACGCTTTACTCCTTTATATATTTTAGCACAGATAAAAGCAATAGTACTCAAACAAAAAGAAAAAGGGATATAAGCCCTGGCTTATACCCCAATAGTTTTTTCTAATACTCTTTTTTTCATTACAATTGCTCCAATTAGCCCAGCAAAGGAAGTGATGGATAATATCACAAAAGCAATCCATTCCTTATCTCCAGTCTCTGCCACAGGAATATGGTAATTTATTATCGTTATCGATGTCGCTAACAGGTTCTGATGAATCGTTCCTACCGAATCTTCATCTGCAACAATTTTTCTTTTCTGTTCATCTAAGCGATATCCCTTAGCCGCCTTGGTTTCTACCAGATAGTAAACGCCATTTTCTCTTAATGTAAATGCTAGCTGACCATCTTCATCAGTATAACCAGTACATTCATTGCCAAAAGCATCCAGAGCAATTTCATTCTCTTCATTTACAATTTGAAAGCCTACCTCCGCTAAAGCAGTTCCATCCTCTGCCTGTTTTAAAATCTGAAGATGAAAAATGAACGGATCATCGTATAAATCAAAGGTTAGTTCTATGTCTGAATCCTTTTCTCCAGTAATCTGATATGCTGTTTCATCCCTGTCATACCCTATTGGAGCCTGGATTTCTTTTAATATGTAACCTTGACTACGATATGGCAATGCGATTGAAGCAGAGCCATCCTGATCTATTGTTACCTGACAATACAGAGAGGCATCCTCTAAATAAATTCCATAGATTGCACCAGCAATTTTTTCTTTACTAATAGCGTCACTTTTAGTAAAAGATACATTAATCTGATAGCTTTCCTCTACACTTTCAACCGTTACCGTTTCCTGCTCTGTAACAGTAATAGGATATACTTTATTATCCAGTCTAAAGCCTGCAGGTGCCTTAATCTCTTTTACATAATAATCATCTGGTGCTATAGCAATCGTGTTAGTACTGCAATAACGATCTGTAATCAATATTGCTTCATTTCCGTTTGTATCCTTTGCTAATACCTGACAGTTCGAATCCTTATATATGCCATATTGAGCATTCGCTAAGGATTGATCTGTTTTCTGCTTCGCTCTTTTATTGACTAAGGCATATCCTTCCTTTAATTCCAATAGGTCATAGCCAGTATCCTCATTCGTTATCAATCTTCCTCCAGTGCTATTTAGATAGATTGGGCTTTGGCTGATATCACTGGATACCTGAATAATAAAAGGCTCTGCTAATACATAACCAGCAGGAGCATACATCTCTTTTACGATATAGCTTCCCGCTAATAAAACAGTGTTACCCGTTTCCTTATCAATGAATAATTCATCCCCTGAAATTAGGGATTCAGTTGAGTATCTTAGCATTCCTTTTTCATCTGTCTCAAATAACCAGCTTCTAACTGATGTAGCATCATTTATCTGATCTAAAGAATCAAATGATTGAGTATAATAGCTAATTTCAAATCCATCCTTTTCTATCGGTGTTCCTTCACTATTTGCTTTGGTTAAAACGATGGAAATTGGGTCGAAGGCGGGAGCAATCTGAATAGAAAGCTGCTTATTATCATAAAGATCCTCAGGGGCATAAAAGCCAAAGAACATATCCTGAGTACCATATTGCTCATAGTTTTCCCATACATAGACAATAAAATTATCCGGTGCATTTTCTGCTTTATTCACAAAGCTCCAATAATCCGCGACACCATCTTGCTGCCATTGTAGATGCCATTTTGAATTCTTGCCATAGGCTCTAGCTAAACAGACATT
>DCGH01000026.1:267-1402 GCA_002315205.1 Erysipelotrichaceae bacterium UBA1783 | reverse complement strand
GTATAAATGCTGCTAAAGCCTTGGATGATGAGGTGGAATAATAGTTGCTGCCATCTCTTGTTGTAAAAGGTGCATTGTACTTTCCTGAGGTAAAGCCAGCCCATTGAGAAGGACCACTTCTGCCATAATAAAGAATTTTATAGATAAGCTCATTACTTTCCTTATCTAATACCTTGGAGGTCGTTGTTGAAATGGTGTGTGTTCCATAGCTTACAATTTCTGATGGTGCTGATACCTCAGCGATACCACATTCGAAAACGCCGGTACCATAGCTGGTTGTCCAAAGCTTATACTGATTGTTAGAAAAATAGCTATTGCTGCTATTTTTTCCATACATCTCACAAACCGTTGTCACCTTAATAGTTTCAGGTAATTGAGAAACAGAAGAAATGGTAAAAGGATATTCTCTATTGTCAATTGGATAGCTTTGATTTCCTTTGGTCATTTCAATGTAGTAATCACCATTTTCTAGCTGATCTACATAAGGCAATCCTGTTTCCTTGTGATATCCAATACCATCTTGATCCAAAATAAAAACAGCGATTTCGCTGTCATCCTTTTCCAGATAAATCGTATACTCTATTCCCTCCATGCTGTAGCATTGTGGGTTGATAGAAATCAGTTCTCTATAGCTTTCATCCAATGAAACACTCAAGCTCACATTATTACCTATAGGCTGATTTTCTACCTCATCTTCTGCTTCAATAATATTTACGCCACCTAGCATTATCATAGAAAAAATGCCTAACAATAAAATTATTCTTTTCATATAGTTCTCCCTCTATTCACATACTTCTTTGTAATGTCCCTTTTCCTTCTGATAGGGCTTATCAATAATCCAGACCTGCTCATCATACGCTGGCTGAACTATTACTGTTGTTTTTATCTCATCATATTTTTTTGAGAAGGTATATCTGCAAAACTCTGGATGTGATGCTAAATAGCTATCCGCTAAAAAGCTTTTCTCATAGTCCTTGTAGATATAGCTACTGCCATCATCTCGATAGAAGATATATTCCAGATACTCCTTATAGCTTCTTTCCACCTTCGTTACTGCCTCATGATGAACTGTTTCATAATGTCCTTCCTCCTTCTGCTCAGGCTGATCTATAACATATACCTGTTTACAGCTTTT
>DCGH01000026.1:0-247 GCA_002315205.1 Erysipelotrichaceae bacterium UBA1783 | reverse complement strand
AGATGATCCACCCTCTGATGGAGAATTCTCTTCTTTCTCTGGTGGTTGAGAAGCAGGTATTTGTTCTTGTTCATCAATATCTTCCTTGTCCTCTTTCGTTTCAGTCAGTGCTATGCATCCTTGAATATGTAGCTTATTTTCAATAAGTCTATAGGACTTTGTCGGCTGCATCTCTAATCGAATGATTTCTTCAGAAGAAATTCGTTTTAACAAACTATCTCTATTACCAAATAAAAAAATAGCTATC
>DCGH01000070.1:6145-6516 GCA_002315205.1 Erysipelotrichaceae bacterium UBA1783 | reverse complement strand
AATAATCGCTGTAATAATGGCAAGCCACATAGGCAAACCATAGGTCACCATAATGACACAGATTGCTGCGCCCGTACACAGTGTTCCTTCTACAGTCAAATCGGCAATATCTACAATTTTATACGTGATATAAACACCAATTGCTAATATTCCCCATATTAATCCTTGTGCAACAGCATTAGGCAAAGAATTTAATAGAGAAATAATGAATGACATAATTTACTCCCTATTATTGTGAGATTAATGTATAACCTTCTGGTGAAGGAAGACCTAACTGTCCAGCAATAGTAGTATTCCATTCCTTAGTTACAGTTGGAGCATATTCTACTGGAAGTGTCTTAACATCTGCTTCACCCTTTAAAATCTTAACA
>DCGH01000070.1:0-5992 GCA_002315205.1 Erysipelotrichaceae bacterium UBA1783 | reverse complement strand
CTGTTGGAACATAAATAACATCAGCATATTCACACGCCTGTTCACAAATACTTGCTAAAGCAGAAGTTTCATTGAATGAGAACCACTTTGTCTCCACACCTAGATTATTTAGATACTTTTCAATTTCAGTACACTGGTAAATTGAGTTTGCTTCATTTGAACAATATAATAAAGCAACCTTCTTAGCCTCTGGGAATAATTCCTTAATCATTGCAGCCTGCTGATCTAATGGAGCTAAATCTGAAGCACCAGAAACGTTTGTACCAACAACACCTGTCCAGTTTTCAATACCTAAAGCCTGAGCATAATCCGTGATTGATGTACCAATTACTGGAATTGTGCTAGTTGCTGAAGCACAGTTCTGTAAAGCAGCAGTAGCATTTGCCATAATTAAGTCCTTACCTGCTTCAACAAACTGAGAAGCAATTGTCGCACAATTGTTTGCATCACCAGAAGCATTTAATACTTCAATATCAACATCGTCACCGAATGCATCCTTTAATGCATTACAGAAACCAGTAGTTGCAGCATCTAATGCAACGTGTTGAGCTAACTGTAAAACACCAACCTTATACTTGGCACCAGTTTCCTCTTGTTTTGTACATCCTACTAAAGATGCAACCATTAAAATTGATAATAAGATAGCAATAAGTTTTTTCATATTTTTCCCTCTCTCTTTCTATCCTTAATAATAAAAGCTGCCAGTTGGCAGCTTATTTTTATTACTTTTAATAAATACAGTTTTACCAACAACTAAAATAATTACTTCATGTAATCTGAGTAAAAATAATAGCGGCTAAAGTAAAACTTGTTATTCATAAAAATACCTCTAAAAATAGAGTAAACCTATCACTAGTGAATGTCAACCAGAAATATAAAAAGTTTTCATAGGCCATGAAAACTTTTCAGTTATTGTTTTATTTGATTAAGCGAACTCTGATAACACCATCGATTTTTGCGATGCTTTCAATCACAGACTGCTCTACCTCTCCATTAAAATCTAATATTGTATAAGCAACAGCTCCCTTAGCCTTATTTACTAAATTTTCAATATTGATATTTAATGAGCTGACAATTTCAGTAAACTTTCCTAGCATACCAACCTTATTCTCATGGATAATAGTGATACGATCGCCATCTGCTCTAGCAAATGAAACACTTGGTAAATTAACTGAGTTGACGATATTACCATTTTCAATATAATCCATTGTCTGCTTTGCAGCCATAATTGAGCAGTTTTCATCGGCCTGTGGAGTACCGGCACCTAAATGAGGAGTATATAGAATATTTGTCTGCTTTACCTGGTTTGCTGTTGGGAAGTCTGTAGCATATCCAGCCACCTTACCAGAAGCTAATGCCTCACAGATTGCTTCATCATTTACTAATGGTCCTCTAGCATAGTTAATAATAAATACACCATCCTTCATCATATCGATTTCCTTTTTAGTGATGTAATTCTTTGTTGTATCATCTAGTGGTGTATGAATTGTAACAATATCACTTTCCTTATAGATTTCAGTAACATCATCTACAAAGTGAATATAGCTTGATAATTCTAATCTTCTTAAATGTGGAAGATATGGGTCAAAGCCAATAACCTCTAAGCCTAAATCATGGAATGCCTTAGCAACGCGATAGCCGATATTACCAGTACCGATAACACCAATCTTTTTGCCCATAATTTCAGTTCCTCTAAATGCAGCCTTGCCTTTTTCAACAGTCTTACCATAAGCGATTTCTTCTTCATTTAAACCGCCGACCCATTTCATAGACTCAAAGCCATTTCTTACTAGCATAATTAATGCAGCAACAACTAATTCCTTAACAGCATTGGCATTTCCACCAGGCGTATTAAATACACAGATACCCGCCTCTGTACATCTTTCAATTGGAATTGTATTGAAGCCAGCACCTACTCTGCAGATAGATAATAGCTCTTTATTAAACACTAAATCATGAAGTGGTGTTGAATGAACAATAATTGCATCTGGATTCTCACACTTATCGCTAATTGTATATTTGTTTTCGTTAAATGATTTTAGTCCTGCACCAGTTACTGTGCTGTAAGTTCTAATATTGTACATAATTTACTCTCCCTTAAATTTTCTTTTCAAACTTTCTCATCATATCTGCCAGATATTCAACATCCTCTATTGTAACACCATTGTAAATACTTGCTCTACAGCCACCTACCAATTTGTGGCCTTTAATGTTAAGAATATTGTTTTCTGTGCAATAATCAATAAATCTCTTGGTTAAATCTTCCGTTGGTAATGTAAATACCGCATTTGTTAAGGAACGGTCTTTCTTATTTACCTTATTTGAATAAATAGATGATGAATCAATTAAATCATATAAAATGCTGGATTTGATTTCACATCTTCTCTGCATCTCCTTTACGCCACCCTGCTCTAATAAGTATTCAAACATTAATCCTGCCATATAGATTGAATAGCAAGGAGGGGTATTATACATAGAATTATTTTTAATCATTGGCTGATATTGCAGCATAGTAGGTACATAATCATCTACCTTTTCTACCAGACAATCCTTCTTTACAATGACTAAGGTTACTCCTGCTGGGGCAATATTTTTTTGTGCACCAGCATAGATTAATGCATGCCTACTGACATCAATCTCTTGCGATAGAATACTGCTTGACCAATCCGCTACTAGCGGAATGTCCCCTGTTTCTGGTAATGTATGATAGCATGTTCCAAAAATAGTGTTATTTCCAGTAATATGCAAATACTTTGAATGAGGATCAATATCTTGCGCCCTGATTTCTGGAATATATGTGAAATTAGCCTCCTTAGAGCTAGCTACTATCTTTGCATCTGTCCATTTTAAGGCTTCATTATACGCTTTATTAGCAAAGTTGCCTGTAATAGCATAGGATGTTACATCACCTTTATTGGCAAGATTTAATGGTACACTGGCAAACTGTGTAGAAGCACCACCCTGAAGGAATAATACCTCATAATCATCAGGAATATTCATCAGCTCTCTTAAATCCTTTTGTGCCTTGGTAATAATTTCATTATAGATAGCGGAACGATGACTCATTTCCATAACACCTAAGCCATAACCCTTATAATTAATGAAATCAGCCTGTGCCCTTTGAAGTACTTCAATTGGTAAGGCACTTGGTCCTGCTGCAAAATTATGCGCTCTATTATCCATGTCTATTCTCCCTTTCAAAATAAAACCGAATGACGTTTGCCATTCGGTAAAATTACAATTTGATTAACTCAACCCATCCAGCAAACAAAAACTAGCATCTTTTTAAGATACCTGATGATACGTAAGATGATGAGGATAATCTGTAAGTGTTCATATTTCTTCCACCTTTATCAATAGGATAGTCTTTTCAGTTCTTTTTGTCAATGTAATTGTTTCATTATTTTATGAAATAATTTTCAAAAAAAGAAGAAGCGTTAGCTTCTCCTTATTCTTCTACCTTATTTCCATCAATGTAAACCTCAACCGTATGGTCTACATCAAATAAACTACCTTCTACAATTAGAATATCCGCATCCTTACCCACTTCAATAGAGCCAACACGATCACTAACGCCAATATGTCTGGCTGGATTAATTGTAATCGCCTGTAACGCCTTAAATGGGTCCATTCCTGCATGAATTGCCATACCTGCACAGATTGGAAGGTATTGCTGTGGAATGACTGGAGAATCGGTAATAATGGAAACCTGTCCACCATGTTTTGCCAAAACGCCAGGGGTCATCCAGTTTTTATCTCTAACCTCAAACTTCGTTGCATGATTTAAGGTTGGGCCAACAGCCATTGGATAGTTTTCCTTCACTAAATCTTGCCAGATTAAATGCCCTTCTGTTGTATGCTCAATAGTTAATAAAACATCAAATTCCTTGGCAATTCTGATAGCTGTGAAGATATCATCAGCTGCATGAGCATGGGCTTTTAATGGGATTTCCTTATTCATTACTGGAATCATTGACTCCAGTTTCAGATCAAATGCTGGCATCTTTGTTACATCGCCATTGGCAGCCTTTTTCTTTTCCAGGTATTCCCTTGATTTGAATAAGAACGCTCTTAAATTTGCTGCAGTAGTCATTCTGGTCGCATTACCCTTATCCTTGTAGCATCTCTTAGGATTTTCACCAAAGGCACATTTCATCGCAGCAGGTGCCTTAATAACCATATCATCAATTCTGTGTCCTGCAGTCTTCATTGCCACAAACTGTCCACCAATTACATTGGCACTGCCAGGACCTGTACAGATTGTGGTAATTCCAGCTAATCTTGCCTTAGCAAAGGCAGGATCTAATGGATTAACACCATCAATGGCTCTAATATGTGGCGTAATTGGATCACCATACTCATTGCAATCATTTCTTTCAAAACCAATTCCATAGCCTTCTACACCCATATGACAATGAGCCTCTACTAGTCCTGGATATACATCCTTACCAGCTGCGTCAATAGCCTTTCCTGATGTCAAGCCTTGTCCAATACGAACAATTTTGCCATTCTCAATTTCAATATCCGCAACATAAGGCTGTTCATTTATTGCATCATGAATTAATCCATTTTTGATAATCATGCAATTCCTCTTTTCTATTTTATGGTAAATAAATATTCTTTCTGCCTAGCATATATTCAATTTCAATCTCATATACCAGTGTACTTTCCTGCATTGATTCCACATAAGGTGAATGTTTTGGATTTAAACCAGTAATGTATTCCAGCAAAACCTTTTCCTTTAAATCATGGTCTTCATTTTCTACTAAGGTTCCATAAATCTGAACAGAACGGAAATTATGACCACCATTACTAGCTAATCCTAAATCCTCAACAATGTTGACACTAGCCTTTGAGCCTAATGCTTTCAGCTTGTAGCCCTTTCTTCCTGTATGGAAATAAATATGTCCATCCACTAACACATAGTTCATTGCATAGGTATATGGCATATCATCAATCACACATCCAATTGTCGCAAACCTCATTCTTTCCACAACATCCATTGTTTCCATTAATGACATCAGCTTTCTCTGTTTTCTTGTTTTAGGGGGGATTTTATAGTTTAATAAAGACTCAAAATCCTCATCATAGTTCATCGTTAACACACCATTAATCTGTTGTTTTTGAGCATCGCTTCGAATCACAGCTAAAGCTTTATATGTATCATTCTTTAGCTTGCTGCTATCAAAAAGCATTATCAGATTATCACCATAAATATCCATCAACTGTTTCATTACACTTCACCATTTCCTTTACTATTTAAAATATTATCTCTCTATAAACAGATATTCTCAAGCAATATGATTAAAATAGAAAAATATTCCATCTATGCTATAATATTGAAAAAAGGAAGTGGATTATGAATTTTAAAAATTTTAGGATATCTCATTTTTTACCGAATTTCATCATTTCTATACTTTATCCTGTAGCTCGTTATTTTACTGCAGAGGAAAAGAATATGGTGGCTGCCTTAGATGCTTTAACCATCATTGGTATGATGGGTATCTTGATCGGTATCATCAACAATTTATATCTACATGGTGATTTTGACATCACCCGATATTTCTTAAGCCAAAAGCTAAATAATCAACGAGTTTCTTTTTCCAAGTACATCGCTGATGAGCGGGCAAAAGAAAAGGATAGCTTTAACTATCCTTTATTTGTTGGAATATTGTTAGTAGTTATCTCACTAATTGGAGCGGAATTATTTTGCTGATTCTGCTCTTTCTTTTTCCATTTCAGTAAGCTTAGCTTCATATTCAGCTAGCTGACGGTCATTAGCGTATACGAAGTGACCAGGTCTGATTTCTCTTAGTACTGGTTCCTCGCCAGAATTATCAATCTTAGATTCATCATAAACAATTGGTGATCTAGCCTTTTCAATAATTGGGTCAGGCATTGGTACTGCAGATAATAATGATACTGTATATGGATGTAACGGATACTTGAATAATTCCTCTGATTCAGCGATTTCAACAATCTTACCTAAATG
>DCGH01000048.1:5954-6887 GCA_002315205.1 Erysipelotrichaceae bacterium UBA1783 | reverse complement strand
TTATATGATAATTTATATCCAAGCAGAATTATTGTTTCTACCGATGGTTCAGATTACTTAAATGAAAAGGCTGAGGCCTTTGCTGGATTATTACAGCAGGGTGCTATTAAAGAGGACATTGATACGCTTTATATGGGCTTTACAGAGGCAGAAGCAGTTAAGCTATTTGCCAATACCTATTTAGCACTAAGAGTGGCTTACTTTAATGAGTTAGACACCTATGCTGAAATCAGAGGATTAAATACCCAACAGATTATTAATGGTGTCTGTCTAGATCCTAGAATTGGTTCTCATTACAATAACCCAAGCTTTGGCTATGGAGGTTATTGCTTACCAAAGGATACCAAGCAGCTATTAGCCAACTACAACGATGTACCACAGAATATGATGAGTGCTATTGTCGAAAGTAACAGAACCAGAAAGGATTTCATTGCGGATAGAGTATTAACCATGGCTGGCTATTATGATTATTATTCAGATAATAATTACAATAGTGCTAAGGAAAAGCAATGTATTATTGGTGTCTATCGTTTAACTATGAAGGCGAATTCTGATAACTTCAGACAATCATCCATCCAGGGTGTTATGAAAAGAATTAAGGCCAAGGGTGCAACTGTCATTGTATATGAGCCAACACTAGAGGATGGTACAACATTCTTTGGTAGCTTAGTAGTTAATGATTTAACAAAATTTAAAGAAATGTCTCAGGCAATTATCGCTAACAGATACGATAGCTGCTTAGATGATGTTGAAGATAAGGTTTATACAAGAGATTTATNNTATTTAGAAGAGATTAATAGATGTATTGAAAGGGGAATTTTATGTCTCAATACAATTTTAACTGGAAGGAAAATGGTGCCATCAAGCTTTGTATCATCGTTGGTACCAGACCAGAAATTATTCGTTTAGCTGCCGTTATTAAAAGATGCAAAG
>DCGH01000048.1:5406-5913 GCA_002315205.1 Erysipelotrichaceae bacterium UBA1783 | reverse complement strand
GAATTATGATAAGAATTTAAATGATATTTTCTGGAGCGATTTTGATTTAGGTGGACCAGATGTGTATTTAAACGTTGTTGGTGAAAATTTAGGTCAGACCTGTGGTAATGTTATTGCTCGCTCTTACGAGCTAATGGCTGAAATCAAACCAGATGCTTTATTAGTATTAGGTGATACCAATAGCTGCTTAAGCGCTATTTCAGCAAAGAGATTACATATTCCAATTTTCCATATGGAAGCTGGAAACAGATGTAAGGATGAATGCTTACCAGAGGAAACAAACAGAAGAATCGTTGATGTAATTTCTGATGTTAACCTTCCATATAGTGAGCCAGCCAGAAAGTATCTTCATGAGCTAGGTATGCCAAAGGAAAGAACCTATGTTACTGGCTCTCCAATGGCAGAAGTTTTAAGAGGAAATCTGGAAAAGATTAAGGCTTCTACAGTTTTAGAAACTATGGGTTTACAACCTAACAAGTACATTCTTTTAAGTGCTCATAGAGAAGA
>DCGH01000048.1:0-5336 GCA_002315205.1 Erysipelotrichaceae bacterium UBA1783 | reverse complement strand
TGCCTATTTTATATTCATGTCATCCTAGAAGCAGAAAGAGATTAGAAGCATCAGGCTTTAAGCTAGATGAAAGAGTTAGAGTCAATGAGCCATTAGGCTTTAATGACTACAACTGCCTTCAGATGAATGCTTTAGCTATCGTATCTGATTCAGGTACACTACCTGAAGAGTCTTCATTCTACTTATCTATTGGTCATCCAATTGCAGCCGTATGTATCAGAACCTCAACTGAAAGACCTGAGGCATTAGAAGCCGGTGACTTTATCCTAGCTGGCATTTCTACCAATGAGCTATTACAGGCTACGGATATGGCTATCAGAATGAAAAACGAAGGTGTATTAGGTAAACCATGTCCTGATTATACCGATGAAAATGTATCTATGAAGGTTGTCAGAATTATTCAGGGATATGTTAATGTTGTTAATAAGATGGTATGGCGTAAGGACCAGAAGTAATGATGATGAATATTTTAGTAACAGGTGCTAAGGGCATGGTTGGTACCGCCTTAGTCAATAACCTAAAGAATATCAGAGATAACAAAAACAGAACCAGACCAAACATTCAGATTGGTGAAATCTATGAATATGATTTGGATTCAACAGCAGAACAGTTAGATAGCTATTGCCAGAAGGCAGACTTTGTCTTTAATTTAGCTGGTGTCAACCGTCCTGAAAATCCAAAGGATTTTATGGAAGGTAATTTTGGCTTTGCTTCTGATTTATTAAATAACCTAAAGAAATATGAGAATAAAGCTACTATTATGCTTTCTTCTTCTATCCAGGCAACCTTAGCAGGTCGCTTTGGTACTAGTGAATATGGTATTTCAAAGAAGGCAGGAGAGGATTTATTCTTCCAATATGCTCAAGAAACAGGAGCAAAGGTAGCCGTTTATCGCTTCCCTAATTTAATGGGCCATTCAAGACCAAAGTATAATTCCGCTGTTTCTACCTTCTGTTGGGCAATTGCTAATGATCAACCATTTACGGTTAATGACAGAAGTGTGGAATTAGAATTACTATATATCGATGATTTAATCGAAGGTATGTTTGACTTATTAGAAGGTAAAGAGGCAAGATGTGAATTTGATGGGGTGGAAACAGTATTAACTGAAAACGGTAAGTATTGTTGCGTACCAGTAACTCATAAGGAAACCCTAGGAGAAATTGTTGATTTACTTCAGCAATTTAAATCACAGCCAGCAACATTATTAATGCCAAAGATGCCAGAGGGCTCTTTTGCCAAGAAATTATTTAGCTTATATTTAACTTATCTTCCAACAGAGAAGTTTAAGTATGAGTTAAAGATGAATTGTGATAACAGAGGTTCCTTTACGGAGCTAGTTCATACCTTAGATTGTGGACAGATGTCCATCAATATTTCTAAGCCAGGAATCACTAAAGGACAGCATTGGCATAACTCTAAGTGGGAGCAGTTCATTGTTGTTTCTGGTCATGGTTTAATCCAGGAAAGAAATATCAATACCAATGAAATGGTAGAGTTTGAGGTTAGTGGTGATAAGATTGAAGCAATTTATATGATTCCAGGCTGGACTCATAATATCATCAATCTTTCAGATACTGAAAACCTTGTTACAGTAATGACATGTAACGAAATTTTTGATCCTGCTCATCCAGATACCTTTGGAGAGGCAGTATAAAGGTGAATTAAATATGCAGAAAATTGATTTAAAAAATAAAACTGTATTTGTGACTGGAAGTGCAGGCTTCATTGGCTCTAATTTAGTATTAGAGCTTTTAAAGACACAAAGCCCAATTCATATTGTTGGTATTGATAATATGAATGATTATTATGATGTATCAATTAAGGATTGGCGTTTAGAAGAAATTGAAAAGTGTGTCAAGGAACACTGTGATTCAACATATAAGTTCTATCGTGGAGATATTGCTGATAAGGCATTAATTGATCAGATTTTTACGGATCACAATCCTGATATTGTTGTGAACTTAGCGGCGCAGGCAGGTGTAAGATATAGTATTACAAATCCTGATGCTTACATTCAGTCAAATTTAATTGGTTTCTATAACATTTTAGAGGCTTGCCGTCATTCTTATGATGATGGAAAGAGCGGTGTACAGCATTTAGTTTATGCTTCATCTTCTTCTGTTTATGGTTCTAATAAAAAGGTTCCATATTCAACAGATGATAAGGTAGATAATCCAGTATCATTATATGCTGCAACAAAAAAGAGCAATGAGCTAATGGCTCATTCCTACAGCAAGCTATACAATATTCCTTCTACTGGTCTAAGATTCTTTACTGTTTATGGACCTGCTGGTAGACCTGATATGGCTTACTTTGGATTTACCAATAAGCTATTAAAGGGTGAAACCATTCAGATTTTCAACTATGGAAACTGTAAGAGAGATTTCACCTATGTGGATGATATTGTTGAGGGTGTAAAGCGTATCATGGCTGGTGCTCCTGTTAGAGCAACTGGTGAGGATGGTTTACCTGTTCCACCATATGCAGTTTATAACATTGGTAATCAGAATCCTGAGAACCTGTTAGACTTTGTGACTATTTTACAGGAAGAGTTAATTGCGGCTGAGGTATTACCAGCAGATTATGATTTTGAATCTCATAAAAAGCTAGTGCCAATGCAGGCTGGTGATGTTCCTGTTACTTATGCGGATTGTGAACCATTATTAAGAGATTATGGCTTTAAGCCATCAACATCTTTAAGAGATGGTTTAAGAAGCTTTGCCAGATGGTATAAGAAATTTTATAACATTTAGTATTTTTGAAAGGTGGAAAGAATATGCTTTGCCAAGAGAAGTTTGTAGAAATTTATGAACGAGAACCAGATGCTGTCGCATTCTGTCCTTATCGTGTTTCTCCTTTAGGAGCACATATTGACCATCAGTTTGGAAAGATTAATGGCTTTGCCATTGATAAAGGAATTCATTTTGCCTACCGCAAAAAGAAAAGTGGTATCTGTGAGCTACGTTCCTTAAATTTCCCAGGAGTCAGAGCACAATTCCATATTGCCTCTGTTCCTTCTGTAAAGCAGGGAGATTGGGCGGATCATTTAAGAGGCGCAACCATTAAGCTGGAAGAAAAGTACAGATTACAATATGGTGTTGCTGGTGTCTTTGAGGGAACATTACCTATTGGTGGTTTAAGCTCTTCTGCTGCCGTTATTATTGTTTATTTATCTGCACTTTGTGCTGTTAATGACATTCATTTAGGTGAATGGGAATTAATCATGATGGCGAAAGCAGCTGAAAATGAATATGTTGGTGTTAATTGTGGAAAGCTAGATCAATCATGTGAGGTATTATGCAAGAAGGATCAGCTATTATACTTAGATACCAAGGATGATAGCTATCAGCTAATTGAAAAGAATCCAAACATGCCTGAATTTAAGATTGCAATTTTCTTCTCAGGCTTAGAAAGATCTTTAGCAAATTCTAAATACAATTCCAGAGCCGATGAATGCAAGGCTGCCGCCTATGCATTAAAGGCTTTTGCGGGAATGGAATATGAAAAGTTTAATGACACCATATTAAGAGATGTACCAGTAGAGGTATTTGAAAAGTACAAGGATCAGCTACCAGAAAACTGGAAGAAAAGAGCAACTCATTACTATAGTGAAATTGCTAGAGCAGAAGAAGGTGCTAAGGCTTGGCTAGAGGGCGATTTAAAGAAGTATGGCCAATTGGTGTTTGCTTCAGGAAAGAGCTCCGTAGAGAACTATGAATCAGGCTGTCCTGAGCTAATTAAGCTGTATGAGATTATGTGCCATACCGAAGGTATCTATGGTGGAAGATTCTCAGGAGCAGGCTTTAAGGGCTGCTGTATGGCTTTAATTGATCCTGCTTATGCAAAATCAATTGAAGAGCAGGTAGAAAAGGAATATTTAGAAGCCTTCCCACATTTAAAGGGCAAATATATGTTTGCTTTATGTGATACTGCTGATGGTGTAAAGAGGTAAGAAAATGAAGTGTTTTATATTAGCTGCAGGCTATGCAACAAGATTATATCCATTAACTGAAAATTTCCCAAAGCCATTACTAAAGGTGGCTGATAAGGCAATATTAGAATGGCTAATTGAAGATTTAGCAAGTAAAAATGAAATCAATGAATATGTTGTGATTTCAAATCATAAATTTTCGACCATCTTTGAAGATTGGGCAAACACAATGCCTTATCCTATCACAGTATTAGATGATGGCACCAGCTCTAATGAAACAAGATTAGGTGCTGTAAAGGATATCAAGTTTGCCTGGGACAAGCTAGAAGAGAAGGAAGATATCTTTGTGATGGCTGGGGATAATCTATTAGATTTCTCATTAAATGGCTTTATTGATTTTGCTAAAGAGAAGAATACCTCTAGTGTTATGAGCCATATAGAGAATGAATTAAAAAAGCAACAGAAAACAGCAATCATCACCATTGATGAAAACAATAAGATTACTTCCTATGAAGAAAAGCCAAAGCAACCTAAGGGTAATTTGGCTGTTCCTCCATTCTATTTCTACAAGAAGGAAGATATTGCCAAATTAGATGAGGCATTAGAGGATGGCTGTAATGCTGATGCACCAGGTAGCTTTGCTGCATGGTTAAGCAGCAAAAAGGAAATGCATGCCTATATCATGCCTGGAAAGAGATATGATATTGGTGATGTAGCAAGCTACAATGCTGTAAAAGAAACTTTTGAAAACATGTAATATGAAAGCTAGGGAAACCTGGCTTTTAATTTGGTGAATTAATAAATGGCATAAAATGATGAAATAATCTTTTTCTTTGTTTATTTGAAGAAAAAGGAGTAGAATAATGCAAGGGAAAATGAGGATATTGTATGGAGAACTTAATCTTTAGCTTAAATATTATATTGCCACTATTCTTAGTCATTGTATTAGGTGTCATTTTAAAGAAGATAAAGATGCTATCAGATGCTTTCTGTAAGAGTGCAACTGATTTAGTATTCTATGTGGCATTACCATGCTCATTATACCGCTCTGTCTGTTCAACCAATGTGTCTGAGGTGTTCAGCTTAAAGTTTGTTATATTCTTATTAGCCTCTCAGATCTTTGCCTTCATCTTTACCTGGATCTGCGCTAAGCTTTTCATTAAGGAAAGAAATCAGAGAAGTGCAGTAGTGCATGGTGGTATCAGAGGAAACTATGCCTATATTGGAATGGCAATTCTTTATAACATTTTAAATACAACCACTTTAAAATCTTCTGTTATGGTGATGGCCTTTGGGGTTACCTTATACAATGTTTTAGCTGTTGTTGTTTTAAGCTACTATGATCCTTCTGGAAAGAAGGTATCAGTTGCAGATCAAATTAAAAAGATAATCACTAACCCAT
>DCGH01000014.1 GCA_002315205.1 Erysipelotrichaceae bacterium UBA1783 | reverse complement strand
TCTTTCCTGACCAGACATTGAAGCAGCAGCCAACATCATTTCATCATATGTTGTATCACCCCAAGAAGCCTTAGTCTGGAATGTTGTAGTAGCCATATCCAAGTAAGTCAGAGAATCATTGTAGTCAGCTGACATAGCACCACGTGCCATTTCATAGTTAGCCTGATTATCTCTGTCATCAAAGAATGTACGAACATCACCAGTCTTTAATACTAATTCAACGCCTACTTCAGCAAGCTGAGCCTTTACAACGGCTGCAACTGTATCATGAGTAGTATTCTGGTTGTAGTAGTATTCAATAACTAATGGATTATCTACTGTATAACCTTCAGCAGTTAATAATTCAATAGCCTTTTCCTTATCATATGAGCAGTAAGCACCACCAACTTCACGGAAGTCACCTTCTAATGAAGAAACGATACCATTTGGAACAAAGCCATATAATGGATAATAAATGTCACCAGCATCGATAGCAGCAACGATAGCTTCACGGTCGATAGCAATCTGGATAGCCTTTCTAACATTTACGTTAGTTAAAGCTTCATTCTTAGCTGTATCTGGTCTCATATTGAATTCCATGTAGTAGTTAACGTTACCAGAAGCAAATAATTCTTCTGAACCTTCATATAACTTAGCAACTGTACCAGCTGATAATGAAGAAGCGAAATCGATTTCACCAGTCTGGAATGCCATTAACTGAGCTTCCATATCAGTGATAACTAAAGCTGTTAAATTAGGAGTTAAAACCTTATCAGCATTGAAGAAGTATTCATTCTTTGTGAAAACAACTTCAGAAGCTCTATCAATATAAGTTGGATAGTAAGCACCATTCATTGGATAACCTACAGTATCAGCCCAAGTGTAATCACCAGATGGAGCAAAATCAGGTCTTAATGGATAGTATACACCACCCCATAATAATGAAGTGAAGAAGTCACACTTCTTAACTAATGTGTACTGAATTGTATCATCATCAAGAGCAACGATACCTAAGTCAGTCATATCATCAGTATTAGCACCTACATAGTTAACTGCATTAACGATGTAATCAGTGATCCAGCATAAGTATGAAACTTCAGCATCACCTAATGATAATGCATGCTTAGCACCATATACATAGTCATTAGCAGTAACTTTCTGACCATCTGACCAAGAGTTTTCTACTAACTTAATAGTATAAACTAAACCATCTTCAGAAACAGTAGTCTCAGCAGCAGCAGCAGCTTCCATACCGTTAGGACCGAAGAAATACAGAGGATAGAACATCTGATTGATTACATATGAACCAATAGAGTCTGATGCGATAGCAGGGTCCATATAGTTTGGAGAATCACCAATCGCATAAGTGAAGTTAGTCTTATAAGTTGTTTCAGCAACTGCTTCACCTTCGCCACCCTTGTCACCTGAACAAGCAGCTAAGGATAAAGACATTAATACAACTAACATCAGCATGAAGAACTTAGTTAATTTTTTCATCTTTTCTTCCTTTCTTTAACTATTTTTCATATAAGAAACATGAAATCAGTCGATTACCTACCTTAATAGGCTTTGGATCTTCTTTACTGCAACGCTCCGTTGCCTTAGGGCAACGACCGGCAAACGGACAGCCAACAGGAGTATTGATTGGTGACGGAATTTCTCCTTCCAGGACTATACGTGATTTTGCCTTTGCTATATCGGGATCCGAAATCGGAATCGCTGACAATAATGCGATGGTATATGGATGTAATGGTCGATTGTAGACATCATTACTAGGTCCAATTTCCATCATTCTACCTAAGTACATAACGCCGATTGTATCGGAAATATGCTTAACCATGCTTAGGTCATGGGCAATAAAGAGATATGACAGATTCATCTTTTTCTGTATATCCTTTAACAGATTGATGACCTGAGCCTGAATGGAAACATCCAAAGCAGAAATAGGTTCATCACAGACAATAAACTTAGGATCAACAGCCAAAGCTCTGGCTATACCAATTCTTTGACGCTGACCACCAGAGAATTCACTAGGATAACGACGGATATGGTCAGGTTTAAGACCAACAATCTTTAATAATTCAACAACGCGATCTTCCCTTTCCTTGTCGTTATTATAAATATTATGAATGATCATTGGTTCTTTAATAATTTCGCCAACTGTCATTCGAGGGTTTAATGAAGCATAAGGATCCTGGAAAATCATCTGCATATCTTTTCTGAAAGACTTGAGCTGACTGCCCTTGATTTTTGAAATATCCTGGCCTTCAAATTCAATTGATCCGCTTAATGGATCATATAATTTAACAATGGTACGACCTAGAGTTGATTTACCACAGCCAGATTCACCAACTAAGCCAAAAGTTTCACCTTCCTTAACTTCAAAGCTGACACCATCTACTGCTTTAACAATCTGTTTAGGTGCAAACAAACCCTTAGTAACATCAAAATGTGTACGCAGGTCTTTAACCTTTAAAATTACTTTATCTTCCATGTCACTACCTCTTAGCTCTCTTGTCAGCTAACCAGCAACGAGCCTGATGAGTATCACTGTATTCATTAGTATCTGGCATATATTCTTTGCAGACACGCATAGCCTTTTCACAACGGTCAACAAACGGACAACCCTTAGGCGGATTTAGTAAATCAGGAGGAGAACCAGGAATTGGTTTAAGATCCTTTTCTTCTTCGGTATCCTCAGGTTTAGCAACACAGGCTAATAAGCCTTCAGTATAAGGATGCTTAGGATCATAGAAAATTTCCTTATCTGTACCAATTTCAACCATCTTACCACCATACATAATGGCAACTCTATCGCACAGTTTGGCAACAACACCAAGGTCATGAGTAATCATGATTACTGCTGCATTGGTTTCTTTTCTCAATGTATCAATCAGTTCCAAAACCTGAGCCTGAATGGTAACATCCAAAGCCGTAGTTGGTTCATCAGCAATAATCAGCTTAGGATTGCAGGTTAAAGCAATCGCAATAACAATACGCTGACGCATACCACCAGAGAATTCAAATGGATACTGTTTAATACGCTTTTCCGGTGAAGGAATACCAACAAGTCTCATTAACTCCAGAGCTCTTTCCTTAGCCTGAGCTTTAGTCATATTGGTATGATTTAATAAAGGTTCTACCAGCTGAGTTTCAATCTTTAAAACCGGATTCAGGAAAGTCATTGGATCCTGGAAAATCATAGCCATCTTATTGCCACGAATATCCAGCATCTTATTTTCATAATCCTTCTTACTGTTAAATGCCGTTGGTGAAATATCTTCACCATCAAAAATAATCTTGCCACTTTCTCTAACAGCATTATTAGCCAATAGACCCATAATGGTATACATCATCTGTGATTTACCAGAACCGGATTCACCGACAACGCCCAATACTTCGCCCTCTTTTAACTCAAAAGATACATCACGGACAGCCTGAACCTTACCCTGTGGTGTTGTAAAAGAAGTAGTCAGATTCTCAACTTTTAATAAAGACATCTTTTTACCTCCTATCTGCTCTTCTGCTGTAAAGCTTCACCGATACCATCGCCAATGAAGTTTAAAGACAGACATGTTAAAGAAATAGCTAAAATTACCCAGATAATCTGAATCGGGAAAGTAAAGAACAAGTCACGACAGTCATTAGCCAACTTGCCCCAGGATGGGATACTAGGATCCAAACCGATACCAACAAAACTCAGAAAAGATTCGGTAAAGATAGCACTAGGAACCAGCATTGTTAAATTAACAATAATTGGACCCAAGGCATTGACAACCAGATGTTTCAATAGAATTCTTGTATGTGAAGCGCCAATAACAGTTGCCGCCAAAGCATATTCCATTTCCTTGATAGAACGAACCTGCTGACGCACCTGTCTAGCCATACCAATCCAGGATGTAAAACAGATAGCCAGTAACATCGCTGGAATTGTATTACCGAAAATCATTAAAATCAAAATGACATATAACAAAGTTGGAATAGAATCCAATATATCAACGATACGCATCATAACCATATCAGTCTTTCCACCAATATAGCCGGCAATACCACCATATAAGATACCAATAATCAGACAGATAAACGCACTGGAGAAGGCAATAGCCAAAGATATACGACCACCATACATTACTCTGACAAAGATATCTCTTCCCAGTTTATCAGTACCAAATGGATGTTCCAAGGAAGGCATCTGATTTTTAATCATGATATTCTGTGTATCAAATTCATATTTGGATATCATTGGAACTGCAATAGACAGAACAACCATGATAAATAGGAAAATCAGACCAATCATTGCCAGCTTGTTTTTCTTATAACGATCCCAGGCATCTCTGAAGAAAGTCTTGGACTCCATGGCAATAAATTCAGAATTCTTCTCATCTTCAGGCAGAAGTTCAAATAATGATTCATCAATAAATGTTTTCTCGCTCATCTTTAAACCTCCTTACTTATCAATCTTGATTCTTGGATCAATGATAGCAGCTACAACATCAGAAACCAGTGTCATAATGATAACCAGAGCACCAAGCAGAATAGTTAAACCCATACATAATGTATAATCTCGATTATTAATGGAATTTGTAAATTCCTTACCGATACCTGGAATTGAGAACAAGGTTTCAGTAACCAGTGAACCGGTAATCATC
>DCGH01000013.1:6239-6610 GCA_002315205.1 Erysipelotrichaceae bacterium UBA1783 | reverse complement strand
TTAGTTATAATGATTTCATCAAATGAGGTGTATTATGAAGTATAAATGTCTGATTTTTGACCATGATGATACAACAGTAAATTCCACAACTAATATTCATTACCCAAGCTTTGTTGAGTATATGAAAATTCATCGCCCAAATCTACAGGTAACATTAGAGGAATATGTTAAATACAATTTTGAACCAGGAGTGGTTCCTTTCTTTAGGGATATCTGTGGCTTAAGCAATGAAGAGATGAAGGATGAGGAAGCCTTCTGGTATGATTATGCCAGCAAGCATTACGCTGATGCCTTTGAAGGAATCAAAGAGATTATGTTGGAACAGAAAAGGCAGGGTGGTTATGTCGTTGTTATATCACATTCTTTAAGAG
>DCGH01000013.1:1718-6183 GCA_002315205.1 Erysipelotrichaceae bacterium UBA1783 | reverse complement strand
TGATTTTTGGCTGGGAGCAGCCAAAACAAGAAAGAAAACCTTCTCCTATACCTGTTTTAAAGGTGCTAGAGAGCTATTCATTACAGCCTGAAGAAGTATTAGTAATTGATGATTTGAAGCCAGGACACGATATGGCAAGGGCTGCAGGCGTTGATTTTGCGGCTGCTGGCTGGTGTTTTGATATTGAAGAAAACAAAAGCTTTATGCAAAAGAATGCCGATTATTATTGTGCAACAGTGGAAGATTTAAAAAAGATTTGTTTTTAAAAAATAACGGATGTCTTATTGGACATCCGCTTTTCTTTAATCTAAATGAATTAAATACTGTAATGGTTTACCATCACGATAATTAATTAAGTTATCTCTAACACAATTGTATATTTTTTCTTCTGTCAGCTTATTATGACCAAAGCCAATACCTGAGATATGTGGGGTTATAATCATTTGTGCTCTATCCCATAAAACACTATCTTTAGGTAATGGTTCTTCTCTAACAACATCGGTAATGACAGCTCTTAAATGATCCTCTAGCGTAAGCTTCTCTAGTGCACCTTCTGCAAATAGCTTGCCTCTACCAATATTAACGATTACAGCATTCTTTTTTAATAGCTTCATTCGATCATAGGTTAAAAAATCAATAGTTGCTTTGTTTGCTGGCAAGCAGCAGATTAGTAAATCAGTGTCAGGAAGATAATTGTCAATATTATCTAAAGTATCAGTTTCATCAAAGAATTCAACCTTCTTACCAGATCTGTTTAAACCAGTGATATGACAGTCGAAAACGGATAGTCGTTTTGCAACATTGCCACCAATGTCGCCAGTGCCTAAAATGACAACACTTTTGCCACAGATGGTATCATCCGCACCTAAATCATGCCAATCATGATTTTTCTGCATGTCATGATATGAGTAGAAATTTCGATATAAAGCTAAGATTCCTCCGACAACAAATTCCGAAATAGTGACACCAAATACACCCTCTACATGAGCAATAGGGAAACTTTTTGGTGTTTCTGGATTTTCACTATAACGGTCAAAACCAGCAGATGTTGCTAATAGCAGCTTCAGATCAGGTAATTGCTGTAATTGAGAGACTAATGGCATACCAACAAGAATATCACTAGCCTTCATAGCTTCTATATCTTTTTTATCTGTAAAGTTGAATTGATAGGTATCCTTGAATTCGTCAATCAACTGTTTTCTGAACTGTTCCATAAATGGGGCAGTAACGCATACATTAATCATATTCTTTTCCTTTTCTAGAAGTATTTCTTCATAGCTTTAATGATGTTCTGTAATTGTGGAGCATCATCCTTTAAGTAAACTAATCCATAGGTTTCAGATTGACCACTTATTGGTAATAAAGTCATGTTACCAGTATAGATATCCTTTTTGTCTCTATGCATAATCATAATGCCATTATGCAATTCAACTTCTAGCATAGAAACTGGATTTGCTGGTGAATTATAGGTTTTGATATCTACTCCCTTACTAGCTAAGTAATTGATAATCTTTTTGGTTACTGTTGTTTCATAAGCCGCATCATAATAGATGATCTGATCTAATAAATCGTCCACTCTAATAATCATTTTGTCATTTAAAGAATTAGTCTTAGTTAATAAAACACATACCTCATTATTAAATAAAGGAACAAATTCCAATTGCTTAGGGAATGGTGAATATTTATAGCTGTAGCAGATATCAATTTTATTCTGTAATAATCCTGCTTTGAAATCCTGGAAGTTGCAATGAATCAGCTCTAGGGTTTCTTCTGCACAGGTTGCCTGATGCTCTGCTAAAATTCTTGACATGAATAATGGGTAGATGGAAGAATCAATGCCAAACTTTACGGTCTTATCAACATTGAAACCCTCTAAACGGTTTAAAGCGGTCTGGTATTGGACAACAATGCCTTTAATATCGTTATAGAACATTTCACCCATTTTATTTAAGAAGTACCCTTTAGAGGTTTTCTCAAACAAATTGCAGCCGACCTCTGATTCCATACGGTCAATAGACTCTGATAGTGAAGGTACAGCCATATGCATGTTCTTGGCAGTTTTTGTTAAGGATGTGGTGTGGCATAAATCGATAAAGCACTCCAGCTGTTTAATTCTCATATATTATCTCCTTTTAGGAATTCCCTAAAATTATTTTAGGACAAAACATAATAGATAACAATAAAAAAATAATTTATTATATGGGTACAAGGTTGATAAACCTGTGAGAATCAAAGGGAGGTAAAGGTTATGACATGGGTTAAGGTTTTAGAGATTGTACCAATCGTATTAGCAGTGATTGGTGTTATTGTTATTTTTACATTAGGTTATGTAAAGGCTTCTCCAGATAAGGCATTTATTATTTCTGGTTTAAGAAGAAAGCCAAAGGTATTAATTGGTAAGGCTGGTATTAAGGTTCCTTTCTTTGAGAAAAAGGATGAGCTAAGCCTACAGTTGATTCCAATTGATGTTAAGACAAGCAGTGCAGTTCCAACAGCCGACTATATTAATGTAAATGTCGATGCAAATGTAAATATTAAGATTTCTGATAATCCTGCTAGAATTGAACTAGCTGCTCAGAACTTCCTAAATCGTGAAAATGAATATATCGCAAATATTGCCAGAGAGGTATTAGAAGGCAATATGCGTGAGATTATTGGTAATATGCATTTAGAGGAGATGGTTTCTGATCGTCAGAAATTTGCAAATTTAGTTAAGGAAAACGCTGAGCCAGATTTAGCAGCAATGGGCTTAGATATTATCTCATTCAATGTTCAGAATTTCATGGATAACAATAACGTTATTGAAAACTTAGGTGTAGATAATGTTGTTAGAATTCAAAAGAATGCTGCTATTTCAAGAGCAGAAAGTGAAAAGGAAATCGCAATGGCTAAGGCAAAGGCTCAAAAGGAAGCTAATGATGCACAAGTAGCAAGTGCAACTGAAATTGCTGCAAAGCAGAATGATTTAGCAATCAAGAAGGCTGAATTAAAGATTGAAGCTGATATTAAGCAGGCAGAAGCTGATGCTGCATATGAAATCCAGAAGGAGCAGCAGAGAAAGACAATTGAAATTACTAGTGCAAATGCAAATATTGCAAAGCAGGAAAGAGAAATTGAATTAAAGAAAAAGGAAGCTGAGGTTAGAGAACAGTCACTAGATGCTGAAATCAAGAAGAAGGCTGAGGCTGAAAAGTTCGCTGCACAGCAAAGAGCAGATGCTGAGCTATATCAGAGACAGAGAAAGGCAGAAGCAGAGAAGTTCGAATTAGAAAGAGCTGCAGAAGCAAAAAAACTACAGGTTGAGAAGGCTGCAGAAGCAAAGAAGCTACAGGCAGAGGCTGATATGATTGCAAAGCAGAAGGAGGCTTTAGGTATTAAGGCTGTTGCTGAAGCAGAGGCTGAAGCAATTAGAGCAAAGGGTATTGCTGAAGCAGAAGCAATTGAAAAGAAGGCAGAAGCTATGCAGAAGTATGGCAAGGCTGCAATTACAGAGATGATTGTGAATGTACTACCAGAAATGGCTACAGCAATTGCTCAGCCACTTGCAGCAATCGATAAGGTTACTATTATCGATGGCAATGGTGCAAAAAACGGTGTCGATGCAATGGGTGGCTATGTTCCAGCAGTTTTAGCAAAGACTATTGAGGCTGTAAAGGAAACAACTGGTGTAGATTTAACAGATGTTATGAAGGCTGATACATATGATGCTAAGGTAAATAAGAACATCAATTTAACAAAGATTGAAGACTAATTATTGGTAATTAGGGCTATTAGCTAAGGCTAGTAGCCTTTCTTTAAGATTGTTTTAAGAAATCATTGAAAGGATTAACATTTTTTATATGAATGCAATAAGAGTTGACAATAGGAGTTTTTTTGTGAAGAAATTTTGGAAGTTTTTAAGGAAGCAGATTCCTGAATATGCTCTCGTTCCATTGGGTGTAATGTTACTTTTGTCCTTTGTGGTATATGAGGGAGCAAGCTTAATAGCACGCAATCAGAAATGCTTTGATTTAACGTTGAAGATAGATGAAATGATACCTTTAATCAGTTGGACTGCTGTGATTTATTTAGGGTGTTATCTGTTTTGGATAGTGAATTATATTCTTTCCTGCAGAAGAAGTAAGAAGGCAGCAGACACCTTTATGATTGCGGAAATTATGGGTGAGATTATTTGTTTTATTTGCTTTATATTTTTCCCTTGCACATTAGTAAGACCAGAGGTTAGTGGTAATGGATTCTTTGATCAGCTGATCAAACTAATCTATTCAGTAGATTATCCAGTCAATCTACTACCATCCTTACATTGCTTTGCCAGCTGGATGTGCTATTTAGGAATTAAGGATGATGTTAGTATTTCAAAGGGTTATAAGATTTTTTCAGCCATCTTTGCAATTATGGTATGTGTTTCTACCCTTACAACGAAGCAGCATGTCTTTGTCGATACTATTTCAGGTGTATTATTAGC
>DCGH01000013.1:1506-1685 GCA_002315205.1 Erysipelotrichaceae bacterium UBA1783 | reverse complement strand
TTTGTTACCAGATTACTGTAAAGCTGCAACTATATAAACTATTGGAAAAGAAAAGGTAAGCGTCGCTTACCTTTCGTTTTTATCTGACGATGATGTTTTCTCTGCCAGCACCTGTACCGATAAACTTTACAGGGCAATCAACTAGCTCTTCAACTCTAGCGATATATTTCTGTGCTTCT
>DCGH01000013.1:361-1477 GCA_002315205.1 Erysipelotrichaceae bacterium UBA1783 | reverse complement strand
TCTTGCAATTTGAGATATCTCCCCAATTACCAGTGTATTCTTCATAAACTGGAGTACAGTTATTTAAGAAATCAAGGTTTGTAGAGAAGTCTTGAGTTACTTCACCATTGTAGTTGTATCCTACACATAGCTTGAAGGTTTCCATCTTGCCAACAGTATCTAAATGGTTCATTGCGATAGCTGTTAAACCATTAATCATTACTGCATATCTTAAAGCAACAATATCTAACCATCCACATCTTCTAGGTCTCTTTGTAGTTGTACCATATTCATGACCTAATTCACGGATCATGCTGCCAACCTCGCCTAATTCTTCAGAAACATATGGACCAGCACCAACTCTTGAAGAGTATGCCTTAATAACACCATAAACATCATTGATGTATCTTGCACCAATACCACTACCTGTAATAGCACCACCAATCGTTGGATTTGAGCTTGTTACAAATGGGTAGCTACCGAAATCGATATCTAATAGGGTTGCTTGAGCACCTTCACATAAAATCTTTTCGTTATTTCTAATTGCCTTATGAAGCATTGTTGTTGTATCAGTAACATACTGCTTTAGCTGATCAGCATAGCCCTTGTATTCATTATAAACGGCTTCAAAGTCTAATTCTTCATAGCCATAAGCCTTCATAATAATGTTCTTGTTTTCTAAATTTGTTTTTAGTAAATCATGGAAACGATCAGAGATGAAATCTTCAACACGAATACCACTTCTTTCAAACTTATCACAATAAGCAGGACCAATACCACGCTTTGTTGTACCAATCTTACCAGAGCCTCTTCTTTCCTCTAAAATACCATCCATTAGAATATGGTATGGGAAGATGATATGTGCCTTTTCAGAAACATATAAATTGTTTACCGCAAATCCAGCCTTATGAAGAGTATCGATTTCTTCTAAAAGAACCTTTGGATCAACAACAACACCATTAGAAATGATAACCTTAATCTTTTCATTCAGGATACCACTTGGTAATANNNNATGGAAAGCATATTTAACACCATCTACCTCAATAGAATGTCCAGCGTTATTTCCACCAGAGAATCTTACAGCATACTTTGCATCCTTTGATAGATAATCGATGATTTTTCCTTTTCCTTCATCAC
>DCGH01000013.1:0-292 GCA_002315205.1 Erysipelotrichaceae bacterium UBA1783 | reverse complement strand
TTGTTTAAAACACTTTAGTATTTTATCATTTATCTTTGAAAAAATGAATGATAAATTAGTGAAAATCGTTATTTTCATTCACAAAATACTTGAGCTGTAATTTGACTTTTAGGGGTAGTTTTTCATATAATTTTTAGGTAGAGAAGTTGTTTTTATTGCGACTTTTTGAAAGAGGAAAAGCGTATGGAATTAATGAATAAAAAGGTCTTAGTTGTTGGTTTGGCAAGAAGTGGTATTGCTGCAATTAAGGTGTTAAATAAATTAGGTGCAAAGATTACGGTATCTGAAGCAA
>DCGH01000053.1 GCA_002315205.1 Erysipelotrichaceae bacterium UBA1783 | reverse complement strand
GAAATCCAAATTGGAATCTTTTTATCATTAACTGGATTAATAGCGTAAGCACCAGTAAAGACACCAGTCTTATCTTTATTAAGTTCAGTTCTTTCCATTTCTGATTTAGCTGCACAATTCTTCTTATATGCATCTACTTCAGCTTTTTTATCTTCAGTAGTAATTTCATCTACTAAAGGATGTTCAGGAGAAAGAACACAATATGTAGCACCATATAAAGTATCACAACGTGTAGTAAATACAGTGAAGCTCTTTTCACTTCCATCAACCTTGAAATTAACTTCAGCACCAATTGATTTACCAATCCAGTTTCTTTGCATATCCTTTGTTGATTCTGGCCAATCAATTGTATCTAATCCTTCAAGTAATCTGTCAGCATACTTAACAATGTCGATAACCCACTGTTTCATATTCTTTCTGACTACTGGATAGCCACCTCTTTCAGACTTTCCATCAATGATTTCATCGTTTGAAAGAACTGTTCCTAGCTCTTCACACCAGTTAACTGGCATATCAACACACTTTGCTAAACCATCTTCAAATAATAGCTTGAAGATAAACTGAGTCCACTTATAGTAATCAGGCTCACAAGTTGAAATCTGTCTGTCCCAGTCATAAGAGAAACCAATGTTCTTTAGCTGGTATAGGAATGTTTCAATATTCTCATGAGTAAATCCACTTGGATGATTACCTGTTTTTACAGCATACTGCTCTGCAGGAAGACCAAAAGAATCGAATCCCATTGGATGTAATACATTGTATCCTTCCATTCTTTTCTTTCTTGATACGATATCAGTTGCTGTATATCCTTCTGGATGGCCTACATGAAGACCATGTCCACTTGGATAAGGGAACATATCTAATGCATAAAACTTAGGCTTAGAGAAATCCCAAGCATTAGTCTTAAATGTCTTATTTTCTTCCCAATACTTTTTCCATTTTTGTTCTGTTAATTCATGATTGTAACTCATAATCTATATCCCTTTCTGCACCAAAATAAAAGGTGCTACACTCTAAGGACCCTTTCGGGCGGTACCACCTTAGTTGACTTGTTGTCCACTTCATATAGCTTTAACGCAGCTTATACGTCAGCTCATAGGTCTAATTCAATATCATCCTCTACTAGCTTCCATCAACCGCTAGCTTTCTATCAGCAGGAATTCAACTTACTACTTCCTAATCATCACTAACCTATATTTTAATCATTAATTAAATAATAGTCAATTGATAATTATTTACGAATATAAAGCTGATATCCTTCACGGTTTGAATCGATTGAAAAATCATTATTATACTTTTCTATTTTCTTATTTAAGCGTGACATTGTTGTCCAAAATGGACTCTTATCTTCACCCAATTCCTTATTCCAGACAATGCGATAGATTTCTTCCTTAGATACAATTCTGTATTTATTCTTTAATAAAATAAATAGTATTCTGAACTCTCTATGGGTAATATCTAATTTTTCTCCTTTGAAATAGCAAACTTCTTTTTCTAAATCAAATGTAAAATTGTCGGATTCTATAATTCTATTTAAAATGACATCATTTCTTCGAACTAGGGCAATAATACGAGCTGTTAATAACTCCGGTAGTCCTCTCTTAACATAAAACTCATCAGCACCAGCGTAAAAAGCCTCAATTGCTAATTCAGTATTTTCCTCATTGGAAATAACAATGATATTAGAATAGGTAAGCATTCTTATGATATGAAGGGTCTTAATTGATTTTTCAAGGTCCCCACCTAAAATGATTACATCATATTCACCTAAATCAGTTCTAAACATTAATGGTTCTAATTCATAGCATTTCTGAACAGACATTCCATGATTTTCTAAAACAGACGAATATAATTCAACACCATCAATATTTTTTGATGCGATTAATACCTTGATCATACAAATCTCCTTAATTATTCGCTCTACCCACCACAAATATTATAACATATTAATAACTGATTTATTGATTTTAACTCAAAAACAATCTATTTCATCTTTTCTTGTTTGATTTTATGATCAATTACATGTCTTGAAGCCAATTCTTTTTTAATTTCATCTAAGGAAATACCCTGCTGAACCATTAAAACCATAACGTGATATGCCAAATCTGCTATTTCATAGATAGTATTCTCCCTGTCTTCAGCTTTTGCAGAAATAATAACCTCGGTACATTCCTCACCAATCTTTTTCAGAATTTTATCTGTTCCTTTAGTAAACAGGTAAGAGGTATAAGATCCTTCTGGTAGTGTTTCCTTTCTTCCCTCTAATAGCTGATATAGTCCATCATAGGAAAAGAATGATTCTTCTTGTGATTGATATACTGGATATTCAAAGCAGCTCTCTGTATTTAAATGACAAGCTGGTCCATCAGGATTTACCATGACTACTAGTGCATCCTTATCACAATCAGCGGTAATGCTAACAATATGCTGATAGTTCCCTGAAGTTTCACCCTTTAGCCATAGGCATTGTCTGCTTCTTGAATAAAAGCAAGTCAGTTTTTTTTCTAAGGAAATCTGTAAGCTTTCCTTATTCATATAAGCTAAAGTTAATACCTTTTTTGTATCATTATTACAAACGATTGCTGGAATCAATCCCTTCTCATCAAACTTTAATTCATCAATATTAATCATTTTCTATACCTCTCTAACAATTATTCCGTTTTCAGCCAAAGTCCTTTTTAGTTTAGAAATCTCAACCTCTTTAAAATGGAATATAGAAGCTGCCAAACCAGCATCCACCTTATCTAGTTTTTTAAACAATTCAACAAAGTCATTAATATTGCCTGCTCCACCTGAAGCGATGACAGGAACATCCACAGCTTCTGTTACAGCTTTTAGCATTTCTAAATCAAAGCCTTTTTTTACTCCATCTGTATCGATGGAGTTACAGACAACTTCCCCTGCACCAAGGTTAACACATTTCTTAATCCATTCTATCGCTTCTAAGCCAGTATTTTCTCTGCCTCCTTTAGCAAATACCATAAACTGGCCATCCACCCTTTTAACATCAACAGAAATAACAACGCATTGACTGCCATATTTTAGGCTTGCTTCTTTAATCAGATTTGGATTTCTGATAGCACCTGAATTGACGGATACCTTATCAGCGCCACAGTTTAAAACTCTTTCAAAATCATCAATAGTATTTATTCCGCCACCTACAGTCAAAGGAATAAATATATTACTGGCTACCTCTTTTAAAATATCTGTAAAAAGCTTTCTCTCCTCAAAAGAGGCTGTAATATCATAAAACACTAATTCATCGGCGCCATTATCGGAATAATACTTTGCTAATTCCACTGGATTATTAACATCATTTAATCCTTCAAAATTGACACCCTTTACTACTCTGCCATTTCTTACGTCCAGGCAGGGAATAATTCTTTTTGTTATCATAACGCCTCCTCTATTGCTTTTGACAGATCAATTGCTTTTGTATAATAAGCTTTACCAATAATAGCGCCAAAGACATCCATCTTTTTTAGGGAAATAATGTCTTCCATGCTACTAACTCCTCCTGAGGCAATTAAATTCAGGTTATATTTACTCTGTAACTCTTTATAGAGCTCTAAATTAGTTCCCTTCATTGCTCCATCCTTAGATATATCGGTGCAAATAATTCTTTTTACATTTAGTCTTTGCATTTTTTCAAAGAAATCAAATGCATTGATTTCACTTTTTTCCAGCCAACCCTTGATTGCGACAAATCCATCCTTAATGTCAATACCTACAGCAATTTTTTCACCATACTTGGCAATAGCTTCCTTCAATAACGCTTCATTTTCTACAGCCGCTGTACCTAATATCACTGCGTCTACGCCTGCTTGAAGATAGGTTTCAATGGTTTCCATAGTACGAATTCCACCACCAACCTCAACCTTTAACCCACTGTCAATCAGTTTCTTTATCGTTTCAAGATTTTCAACCTTTCCACTTTTTGCTCCTTGTAAATCAACTACATGCAAATATTGTGCTCCTGCATCTTTAAAATCCTTAGCAATAAGCTCAGGATGTTCAGAATAAACTGTCATTTGTTTGTAATCACCTTTATAAAGGCGAACCGCTTTACCCTCATATAAATCAATTGCAGGAAAAATATTCATATAGCCTCCTATAATTTACAAAAATTTGTCAGTATTTTTAAACCAACCTTACCACTTTTTTCTGGATGAAATTGACATCCGTAAACATTATCTTTTCCTATTGCTGCAGTTATCATCTGATCATATTCTGTTGTTGCTAGAATTGCATCATCACAATTACTTGCAAAATAGGAATGAACAAAATAGACACAATCATTTTCCTCAATTCCTTCAAATAATTTGCTTTTGTTCTTTGGAAAATGAAGTCCATTATAACCAATGTGAGGGACCTTCAGACTATCTTTGATAAATCCTTTTAAAGGGATAACCTCTCCTTTAATTAATCCTAAGCCTTCAAAACAGCCGAATTCGTAGCTTCTTTCCAAAAGCAGCTGCATTCCTAAACAAATACCAAGTAATGGTTTACCACTTTTTGCCTGTTCTAAGATTACCTGATCTAATCCAGAAGCTTTTAGCTTATTAATTGCATCCTCAAAAGCTCCTACACCAGGCAAAATCAGCTTTTCTGCTTTTTCTATTTCATTAATATCATTAGTAACAATCGCTTGTTGTCCAATTGCTAGTAAAGAGCTTTTTAATGAAAAGAGATTACCTACACCATAATCAATAATGGCAATCATTATAAAACTCCTTTTGTTGAAGGAATTTCATCTTTTGCATCTTCATCAATCTTAACTGCCTTTCTTAATGCTCTTGCTACAGCTTTAAATGCAGCTTCGATGATATGATGTGTATTCTCTCCATCCAATTGCTTGATATGCAAAGTCAATGCACTATTATTTACAAAACCAATAAAGAATTCCTTTATTAATTCAGTATCAAAGCTTCCAACCTTGTCCTTTAGATTTGTTAAACCATAATTTAAATAGAATCTGCCTGAGATATCCACAGCAGCAATAATTAGCGCTTCATCCATTGGTAAGGTAATATCTCCATAACGACAAATCCCCTTTTTATCAGCTAAAGCCATTTTAAAAGCAGTACCTAAAGCTATTCCAATGTCCTCTACGGAATGATGGTCATCAACATAAGTATCTCCTTGACACTTTACGACTAAATCAAATCTTCCATGTTTGGCAAAAAGAGTTAGCATATGGTCCATAAATCCAACACCAGTATTAATCTCACTTGTGCCAGTTCCATCAATATTTAATGATACATAAATATCTGTTTCAGCTGTTGTTCTTTTAATTTCAGCGATTCTTTTCATATTGCTATTCTCCTTTTAAAATCTCTTCTATCTTTTCTAATACGGTTTGCATATCCTTTTTTGTTCCAATAGAGATACGATTATATTGCTTAATTCTTTCTACATTAAAGTAACGTACCAATACACCTTTTTCCTTTAGCTTTATATTCAGTGTTTTACCATCGATTTTATCTGATTTAGCTAAAACGAAATTTGTTTTAGAATCTAAAACTTCAAATCCAAGCTTTCTTAGTGCATCCTTAAAGAATTCTCTTGCTTCAATGGTTTTCTCCACGCTTTCCTTTAAGTACTCAGGATCATTTAAGATTCCTAAAGCTACAGCTTGTGTTAAAGATGAAATGTTATATGGATCCATTGAGTTTTTAATTGTATTTAAATCCTTTATCAATCCCTTGCATGCAATAGCATATCCTAATCTTCCGCCAGCCATTCCTCTTGATTTTGAGAAGGTATGTACAACCACTAAATTGTCATATTTTCTGATTAATGGAATACAGCTTTCACCACCAAAATCAACATAAGCCTCGTCAATAATGACTACATTATCTGGATTTGATTTCAAGATTTCCTCAATCTGACTAACATCTAAAGCAAATCCAGTAGGAGCATTCGGATTAGTAATTACAATATTCTTATTAATTGACATGTAATCCTTTGGGTCAATCGTAAAATCTTCCTTCAATGGTATTTCTTCATATGGAACTCTATTGATATCAGCAAATGTTTTATAGAATCCATAGGTTATGTCTGGGAAAACAACTGGTGATTTTTCATCCATAAAAGCAATAAAGCAGAAGTTTAAGACCTCATCAGCTCCCAATCCCATAATAATTTCATCTGTTTCTACATCATAAATTTCAGCAAGCTTTTCTTTCACTAAACTACATTCTGTATCATTATAAATATTTAATGGTCTTAAATTGTTATAACCAAATTCCAATGCCTTTGCAGAAGGTGGGTAAGCTAACTCATTGGTGTTCAGCTTAATAAAGCTTCCTGCTAGCTGTTGTCCTGGAACATATGGTTCTAGATTTTTTTGTCTGTTGGAAATAAAGCTTCTCATAATTCCTCCTGTAATCGAATAACCGCACTTTTTGCGTGTGCTGTTAATCCTTCTTTTTCAGCAAAAGCAGCTACATCATATCCAACCTTAGCTAATGCTTCCTTTGTGAAGTAGGTGTATTGTGTTTTCTTAATAAAATCATCTACTGATAATGGACTTGAAAACTTTGCTGTTCCACTAGTAGGTAAGGTATGATTTGGCCCTGCCATATAATCACCAAGAGCCTCTGGACAATTCTTTCCCATAAATACTGATCCCGCATGCTTAATAGAATCTAAATAATCAAATGGATTATCAACACATAGCTCTAAATGCTCTGGAGCAATTTCATTAGATACTTCAATTGCTTTATATAGGCTATCTGTAATAATAATTTTTCCATTATTATCAATAGATGCTCTGGCAATCTCTTCTCTTTCTAATTGAGCAATCTGTAATTCAATTTCCTTCTGTACAGCTTTAGCTAAAGCTTCACTATCAGTTACTAAGACTGCACTGGCATTTTTATCATGCTCTGCCTGGGATAATAAATCAGCTGCAACATATCTTGGATTGGCAGTGCCATCAGCTAAGCATAGGATTTCAGAAGGTCCGGCGATCATATCAATCGCAACTCGACCAAACACCTGCCTTTTTGCCTCAGCAACATAAGCATTACCTGGTCCAACAATCTTATCCACCTTTTCTACTGATTCTGTTCCATAGGCAAGTGCAGCAATTGCCTGTGCTCCACCAACCTTATATATTTC
>DCGH01000101.1:8870-10157 GCA_002315205.1 Erysipelotrichaceae bacterium UBA1783 | reverse complement strand
CTGCACAGCGTGTTCCTACTCCTACAGGATCAACTACAATCTTACATGCAGTTGTTGAAGCTGCAGAAGTTACAGTTGATGGAATCAATGCTGCTATGAAGGCTGCTTCAAACGAATCTTTCGGTTACACTACTGAAAAGTTAGTTTCTTCAGACATCATCGGTATGAAGTACGGTTCATTATTCGATGCTAACCAGACAATGGTAAGCAAGGTTGAAGAAGGCAAGTACTTAGTACAGGTAGTTGCTTGGTACGACAACGAAAACAGCTACACTAGCCAGATGGTTAGAACTATCAAGTACTTAGCAAACGTTAAGTAATTAATAGATCTCCGTAGACTAATATATTAAAGGACTTGAGTAATCAGGTCCTTTTTTTGTATTATCTATGTATAAAAGAAAAAGAGAGGATAATCATATGATAAACTGGAAACTAAAGGAACTAATGACAGACTTATTTAGTAGGAAGAATCAGCTAGTGGAAGAAACGTATGAAGGGAATGTTATATCCTTTGAACAGAATATTTCTGGTAATGAGTTAGGTGGACACAGAAGCTTTAATGTCAAATATGCATTAGATAACGAAAGAGCAATTGTTATCCGTTCTTCAGCAGATTGTCATAGTGATGATGCAAAGATTACTGAACACTTTGTAGATAAAAAGATCTTTGAGGATATGACAAAGATTATTTTAGAAAATAAGTTATATAAAGCACCAGAATGTCCAAACAGCGATATTGAGGTTTGTGATGGGGATAGCTGCTCTATTACCGTTTCCTATGATAACAGAAATCGATTCTCCTATAGCGATTCTAAAATATTGACGAAGGAAATGGAAAAGGCTGAAAAAGAAATTTTCAGTTTAATAAAAAGCTATGAAACCCAAGGTGTAAGGATTCCAACGATTGTTTCTAGAAATGCGATGGAAAAACTAGATAATACTGAAATTGGGAAAAGGTCATTGCATATTGAAAGAGTAGAGGGAAAATATCTTTATTTTGAGATATGGAATGGAATAGATGAAGAATTCACTATGGAATCTGATATGAGGATTTATAAGCTGGTGAATGATGAATACAAAGAGTATTCAACGATTGAAAAAGCTTTTGAGGGAGAAATCTCAGCTATTTACAACTATGATACATCCGTAAAGGTAAATAAAGAGGATTATTTTGAACCAGGAATCTATAAGGCAGTACTTGCCAAATTAGAGGATGCATTTGAGGTGAAATAGTTGTTTTAGCGCAAAAAGTAAAAATATTTAAAAAAAGTTAAAAAAACAGTTGCA
>DCGH01000101.1:0-8795 GCA_002315205.1 Erysipelotrichaceae bacterium UBA1783 | reverse complement strand
AGAGCAACTGACTCTTAATCAGTGGGTCTAGGGTTCGAGTCCCTAAGCGACCACCATTTGTAAATACAGCGTTCGAAAGAACGCTTTTTTTGTGCTTTTTTGTTAGAATAGGTATAATGAGTTAAAAGAGGTGTGGGCACATGAAACTATTGATGATTCGACATGGTCAAACAGAAGCAGCAGAAAAGAACTATACTAGTGGAAGTTATGATACTCCGGTTTCAAAAAAGGGTTTAGCAATGCTAGAAAACTGTCGAGAGCAATATTGCTTTCCAGAAACAGAGTATTATTATACAACGCCACTAACTAGAACCAAGCAGACTCTTGCAGTATTATTCCCTGATAAAAAAAGTGATGGGGAAATCGAAGGATTAAAGGAACACCATATGGGTGTTTTTGAAAGTACACCAAGAAGAGAAGATGCCTCTGTTTATCAATGCTGGTTAACGGAATCCTCACCTTATGAAGATGAGCTATTTATTGATTTTCAAAATAGAGTATTAAAGTCAATTAAGGAATTGAATCAAAAACATAAGGATGATTGCGTTACGGTGGTTTGTCATGCTGGAGTCATTAGAGCAGTCATCATGTATTATCAGAAAATGAAACCTGCTGAGTATTATTCTTTAGTCATTCCAAATGGAAATGGTTATCTGTTTGACATTGATGAAGAAAACGATGAATTGTTAGTTTTGGGTTATCAGATGATTGGATCTGACCCTAATAAAACGAAGCTGGAATATTAGAAAACGTTATTATTTATAGTCTCAGATATCAATGAAAATACTTGCAAAAAAAACTTTCGCTATCATAATTCTTTTCAGTATATTCTATTGTTTTAGCATACATATGGGACTATACTGAATAAGTAATTAATAGCGGAGGGAAAAAAATGAAAAAACTATTAGTTGTTTTATTAAGTATCTTAATGGTACTATCTATCGCTGGTTGTACAAAGGAAGAGCAGTCTCATGACATCGACACTTTATCAATCGCATTCGTTCCATCAAAGCCTGCTGATACTATCTTAGCTGCAGCTGAACCTTTAAAGGAATTACTAAAGACTAAGCTTGCTGAAAAGGGCTGGAATGTTAACGAGATCACTATTTCTGTTGGTGATAATTTCTCAGTAGTAGGTGAAGGTATGATTGCTGGTTCAATCGATGTTGGTTTCCTAAATTCAACTACTTATATTACTTATGCAACTGGTTCTTCTGATTCAGTAGTATTACTACTTGAAGCATTAAGAAACGGCGTTGGTGATGCTACTGGTAGAGTAATTATGCCATCTGAAGGATTAGATCCATGGAATTCTGGCATTACTACTGATGCAAAGGAATTAGCAAATGGTTATGCTGGTTTAGTTTATGTAAATATTGCTACTGAAAAGGGTAAGGATTTATATGACAAGGCTTTAGCTGGAACATTAACTTGGGAAGATGTTGATTCTGCTAGATGGAATTCATCATCAGTTACTTCTGGTTCAGGCTTCATGTATCCATCATTATGGGTAGATGCATTATTTGGAACTGGCGTTGGTCAGTCAAAGAAGACTATTGCTAGCTTATCTAACGTTGTTACAGACGTTGCTTATTCAACAATGATGTCTAACCTATTAGCAGGTAACTGCGATATTATCGTTGGTTATGCTGATATCCGTAAGGATGCTGCTTCTACTGAAAACTTTGAAGCTGCTTATGCTAAGGAAATCGAAGAAGGCAAGTATTCAAATGTTTGGGATGTAATCAAGATTATTGGTGTTTCTGATTTCATTATGAACGATAACATTTCTGTTGCTAATGAATCAGTTGACCCTAAGATGACTCCTGAATTCTGCAAGGCATTACAGGAAGCATTCTTAGAAATCGGTGCTACAGAAGAAGGATTAGCTTGTGTTGCTCCTTATAGCCATAAGGGTTACCAGATTGGTTCAGATTCTGATTACAACGGTACAAGAAGCGTTGCTGAATTATTCAAGGATTAATTAATAACTTGGTATTTGAGGGCGTATTATAAATACGCCCTTTTCTTTAAAAAATAGGAGGATAGCAATATGATTCAATTTGATCATGTTGATAAGGTTTATAGCAATGGGACAAAGGCGTTAGATGATGTTAATCTAACTATTGAGCAAGGAGAGTTCGTTGCTATTATCGGTTTATCAGGTGCTGGTAAGAGTACCTTAATTAGAACAATCAATAAGATGATTGATGTTACAGGTGGTGTGGTTAGTGTTAATGGTACAGATGTATCAAAGCTAAAGGGTGCTGCCTTAAGAAAGTTCAGAAGAAAGATAGGTATGGTTTTCCAGTCATTTAATCTGGTTACCAGAACATCAGTTATTAATAACGTATTAAATGCCAGAGTAGCTGATATGTCAGCATTCAGAACTCTATTTGGTTTGTTCTCAAAGCAGGACAAGATTAAGGCATTAGAATCTCTTGATAAGGTTGGAATTTTAGATAAGGCATATTCTAGAGCCGATCAGCTTTCAGGTGGTCAGCAGCAGCGTGTTGCCCTAGCTAGAACATTGGCTCAGGATCCTGAAATCATTTTAGCAGATGAGCCAGTTGCAGCATTAGACCCAGTTATGGCTGATGTTGTAATGACAGACTTCAAGAGAATCAATCAGGATATGAAAATTACAGTTTTGATCAATATTCACCATGTTGATTTAGCTTTACAATATGCTGATAGAATTATCGGTATTAGAGCTGGACAGATTGTTTATGATGGTCCAAGCAGTGAAATTACAAATGATATTTTAAAGAAGATTTATGGTCGTGAATTAACAGATGACGATCTGATGAAGGAGAAGAAGCATGATTGATGATATCCTTCACATATTTTATCCAAGAGAATATACACTATCTAATGGTAAAGTAGTTAAGGAAAAGTTCAATCCAGCACCATATATCACAATTGCGGTGATTGCGATAACCATCTATTTCATGATTTTCTGTAGGGTAGATTTCATAAAGATGTTTACACGCTTCCATTTCTTTACTGATTTTATTATCGGTATGATTCCACCAAAGTGGTCTTTCTGGTCTGAGATTCAAAAGCCAATGCTAGATACAATCATTATGTCCTTCTTAGGAACTGTATTTGGTTGCTTATTAGCTCTTCCAATGAGCTTCTATTTATCCAATAATTTTAAGTTCTCTAAGATTTATTTATCAGGACACAGAGGATTGGTTAGTATTTTCAGAACTCTTCCAACAATGATTTATGCAAGCTTACTTTCTATCGTTATTGGTACAGGTACTTTAGCAGGTACTATTGCCATTGCGATTTTCTCATATACTATCTGTGTAAAGATGATGTATGAGCAGATTGAAACCATTGATATGGGACCTTATGAAGCAATGGAATCAACAGGTGCTTCAAGATTAAAGTGTATCATTAATAGTGCCTTCCCTCAGGTTAGAGGATACTATTGGTCAACTGTATTATATTGCTTCGAAACCAATGTTCGTTCTGCAGCAATTTTAGGTTATGTTGGTGCCGGTGGTATTGGTGTTCAGATTAATACCCAGTTATCTTATCGTATGTATAATAAGGCTGGATTAATCCTATTAGTATTAGTAGTTACGGTTGTTGTGATTGAAACAACATCACGTTATATTAGAAGAAAGCTGGTACAAGGATGAGCGAAAAGAATATGACAGTTGAGACTCAGCTTAAAAAGTTCCCATCATTATTACCACGCTACATTATTGAGCTATTAGGTATTGCCTTTGTCTGGTATCTGACAAACAAAACTGTTGTCGCCAGTGGAATCAATGAAAGAGGACTATTAATCGCCAAAGCAGCAGTTAATGGATTACTTCATCCTTCTATCGATTTAATTTTAGATACTAGTTCTATTGGCTTAAGCCATATGCTGATTGAAACATTGGCCATTGCCTTTGTTGGTACTGTTATTGGTGTCATCTTTGCTGTACCAATGGCATTCCTATGTTCAAGAAATTATGCTCCAAAATGGTTGAATGCAATATGCTTAACAATTGTTTCAATTATCAGAGCCTTCCCTTCATTCATGTACGCAATCATGTTTGTAAAGGTTGTAGGTACAGGCCCATTTGCTGGTATTCTAACCATGGCAATTGGCTCTATTGGTATGCTAACAAAGCTATTGATTGAAGCAATTGAGGATTTAAATCCTGGTATTATTGAAGCAATGGATGCTGCAGGTTGCTCTGTATTTGAAAAAATCAGATATGGTATCATTCCTCAGCTTAGCTCAAATATTATTTCTACAGTAGTATATCGTTTAGATATCAATGTTAAGAATGCAACAGTATTAGGCTTAGTTGGTGCTGGTGGTATTGGATCTAGCTTAAATCAGGCTATTGGCAGAGGTGATTGGGCGAATGTAAGCTCAATGCTACTAGGCTTGGTAGTCATGGTATTAATATTAGAGTATTTCTCAACAAGAATGAGAAGTAAGCTAGCTCAAGGTGAATAAGAAAGTATCACAGGTATACTGAGTAGAACCTGTAAAAATTGTTTATTTGGTTCAACGACCTGATTCCTTATCTAAAAAGGAGTCAGGTTTTTATATGAAGTAAAGATGGTAGAAAAGATTGGTTTCTAAGTTTTTTACATTTTCTAGGGGAATCGAATGCAAACAAAAAAGTGAGCTGACGCCCACTTTTGTTAATTATTTGTTTAATAGCATAGTGTATGAATCGCCAGCTTTAACGAATGTTGTCTTTACACTTGGAACAAGTGCAGGCATCATTGTTTCAGCAAACCACTTCATACCAGGCTCTTCAATATTGAAATGTCCTGCATTTAATACACAGGTACCTCTGCCTAGCTGAGCTGAGTCTCTAGCATAGATTGCGACAGTAAAGTCTGTCATTTCCATTGCTAGAATTGTATCGTAATCGTTTTCCTCAATTTCAGAAAGCATATCATTATCGAATACACCAATCATATGATGAGGGATTAGAATCTTTTTAGTGGTACCATCAATGTCGCCTAATGTTTTCATACCATTTAGACCTAATCTGTCCATAACATATTTAGCAACCTCTCTTGTAGGAGTTTCTGGAATCTCATATGCCTTAGCTTTTGATCTGTCCCCGATAATATAATCAGTCCAGCCAAGCTCTGTTGCTAATCCATAGAAGATACCATCAACGTATTCACCATTGTATAAAACCTTTGAATGAATGTAGTCATGGTCTCTCCAAACAGTGATTCCGTACTCTTCAAGAAGCGCTTTTTTCTTTAAGAATGTCTTGTTAAGCTTTAACCAATCTGTATGATCTCCATGATTCCAGAAACAAGATTCATGAGAAATAATAAAGTTTGCACCAAGTTCGTGAGCTTTCTTAATAACATCAATAGATGCATAAATTGTCGTTACGATACCAGTACATTCCTTATCAGTGTCTCCCCATAATACCTTGTCACGAGTCTTGGTTTCATCAATGTTGCCATAGCCTTGACAATTCTTCTTAACTACTTCAATAATTTCACTGATTTTCATAGTTTTTTCCTTTTTTTAAATAATACTGTTCTGTTTAACCTCAAAGCCAAAGAACGCTAAGGCCTTTGGAATTGCTTGATTCCAGAAGAAAAAATTATGTTCTCCTGGCCAGAACTCACTTCCTTTAAAATGCTCAGGAAGCTTTTCCTCAAGTTTCTCACATAAATCAACGCAAAGTCCATAAACAAAGTCTTCAGTGCCGCAGAATACCTTGAAATCAGGAATATGTCCTGAGTTATCCTTTAAACGATCCATCAACAGATAAAGATTGTTGTCTGATTTCAACATTTCCTCTACATCATTACCTAATGATAGCTGAAAGCACTTGTTTTTGATAATGTTGCTTGTTGCCATGTTACCAGCAGAAAGACATACTGCCTTTCCATACTTTTCAGGTGCCCCTAATGCGCAACGCATAGTGCCATATCCACCCATAGATTCGCCCATAATGAAGGTCTTTTCAGGATCGTCATCGATTGGCAGAATGTTTTTCAGCTTTGTTGGAAGTTCCTCGGTAATATAATTAAAATACTCCAATCCATAAACCTGATTCACATAGGATGAGTTATTAGCACTTGGCATTACAACAATTAGATCTAAATCTCTACATAATAAGAAAATATTAGATAGATTTAGCCAGCTGGAGCAGTCTTCCTTCATACCGTGAAGGATATATAAAACTGGGTATTTCTTTCCTCTAGTATCCACAGTCTTATGTCTGTCCTCTGGAACCAACACATTAACCTTTGTGTCCATTTCTAATACAGTTGAACGCATTGTTATTTGCATCTGAATCATTTGCTAATTCTCCTTGTTTGTACAAAGAATATTATAAGGTATGAAGTAGGAATTGTAAAAGAAAAAAAGCACATTGGCGTGCTTTCATTTATCCTTTTTGTCTGTTTCTTAAATGTGTACGAATTGCTTCGGTAAGGAACATATTGAAATTGATTGGTGGAAACTCATTTGCTTGTGAAATGGTATTCTTAGTTACTAATGTTGGTAACTCAATTGCTAAATCAACCAGCTTTCTTACTGGATGATTTGGCGTAGAGTAAACTAACACAGTATATGGTCTTTCCTCCTTAGGAAGCTCCTTTATGGACTCACAGAAAATTTTGTAGGTTGGGTTCATATGAGAATACATAATAATAATGTCCTCATGATCCATTGTATGTAATGTCTGGCTTTCGAATCCTGGAGGGATAACTGTTGACTGAATTTCATTGCTTGTTAGCTTTATCATCAGCTGATACGCGGGAATATAGGCATTTCCTGTACCACATAAGAATACATGATGTGAGTCGATTATCAGATCACTAAGCTTATCTAATAAAGGCTGAGTAGCTACCTGACGAACAAGAGAGGTATTTTCAATTAGTCTCTGCTCAGTGGTTTTTACCTCTGTAACAGTACTGTCAATCTTTTTTTCTGACATTACTAGTGCAAGATGAAAATCAGAATAAGACTCAAATCCAAGCTTCTTAACAAAACGGGTAATAGAAGCCTGTGGGATACGATATAGCTTTGCAATTTTTGTCGCAGAAAAAGTATGGAATGGATATGGATTCTTTTCCAGAATCTCGCATACCTTCATTTCAGCTGGGGTTAAATCATTTTTACATGCTTCTAATCTGTCCCAAAAATTCATGGTTTTTTCCTCGCTTATATATAAAATAATACACACTTAAAGATAAAATGGAAAGAAAAAAGTGAAAGAAATTTTCGTTTTTCAAATGAATGGCCATTTCAACATAAAATTGAAATAATAATTCAAAAAAGTATTGAATTACCCATTCAGTATGCTATAATGTGGTTGTGTGAAAGCGCTTATAAGAATTGATTGAAAAGAGTATGGTCGACACATACTATTTTATGGGCAATGTCGAAGCCTAAATCGATTCTGACTTAAGCTTATTAAATCACAGTTTGCTCATACTATGTTCCTGTTTGTACAATTATGGTCTATAGATCATGAGCGGATAAATAACTTAACCAGCTATTTATTCAGTAAATGACATCGAATTTCCTCTTTGATGTCGGAAAGGAAAAATTATGGCAACAGGTATTGTACATTTTCGCGTTGATGACCGTATGTTACACGGCATCGTAGCCACTGCATGGGTTCCTGAATTCAAGTGCACTCGTGCAATGGTAATTGACCCAGCTTCAGCTAATAACGACTTAATGCGTCAGTCATTAAAGATGGCTTGTCCTGCAGGTGTCGCTTTATCAGTATTGGAGCCAGAAAAGGCATCAGCAAATATTAATGCGGGTAAGTACACTGCACAGAGAGTATTTGTTGTTTGTCGTGCAATCAAAGGCGCTTATGCTTTATTCAAGCAGGGCGTTGAAATGCCTCAGCTAAACCTTGGTAACGTAACTCAGAACACTGGAGAGGTTACTGTTTTAGATAAGACAGTTAGAGTTTCTCCAGAGGAAAAGGCTATGTTAAAGGAAATGTCTGATGCAGGCGTAAAGATTACTGTTCGCTTCACACCACAGGATAGTGAAGTAGAGGTAAAGGGCCTTTTAGGTTAAAAATTAATAGGAAAGGGATAATTTAAAATGAGTTTTTCAGTATTACAGATTGTATTACTAACTGTCCTAGCAATCGTTTGGAAGTGGCATCAGTTTAACTTACAGACATTCATGTATGCTTCTCCAGTATTACTAGGTGTAATCGTAGGTGTGATCATGGGTAATGTACAGGTTGGTACAGTTATTGGTGGTCAGATGTGTTTAATGAGCTTAGGTCTAGTTCCAGCTGGTGGTTCTTCAGTTCCTGATTACCGTATGGGTACAATTTAGGTGCTGCAATCGCAATCGCTTCTGGTCAGCCTGTTGATGAAGCTTTAGTAACTGGTATGGCTATTGGTGTTCCAGTTGCAGCTTTAGGTACACAGTTAGACGTTTTAGGTAAGACTATTGGTTCTTACTTCATCCATAAGATGATGGAAGTTTCTGATAAGAAGGAATTCGAAAAGTTAGGTTTCTGGATGTTCTTATCACAGGTTCCAGCTTTAGGCTTATGGGGCGTTCCAATCATTATCTTAGGTATCAGCTCAGATGTTGTTATCAATGTTATTAACAACTTCCCGGCTTGGTTCAAGAGTGGTTTATCAGTTGCTTCAGGTATGTTACCAGCTTTAGGTTTCGCTCTATTATTAAGACAGATGCCTATGAAGAAGTATGGTTATTTCATTATTTTAGGTTACGCTTTAGCAGCATATGCTGGTTTAGGCATTTTACCAATCGCATTAATCGCTGGTGTAATTTGTGCTTATATCTT
>DCGH01000011.1:360-3747 GCA_002315205.1 Erysipelotrichaceae bacterium UBA1783 | reverse complement strand
CTATTAAAAATGCTTAAGGATAGAACGATTTATTCCTTAGAGGATCCAATTGAGGTTATTCAAGATAATATTGTTCAGATTGAAATAAATGCCAAAAAGGGACTCGGCTTTGACGAAGGGATTCGTCAGATTTTACGACATAATCCTGATGTTCTAATGGTTGGTGAAATCAGGGATGAGATTACAGCAAAGATGGCAATTAGAGCCGCTCTGACTGGATGCTTAGTGGTGAGCTCCTTACATGCTTATAGCTGCAGTTCAGCTTTACATCGTCTGTTGGATTTAGGATGCAATAAAAATGATTTGCTGGATTGCTGTGAGATGATTTTTAATCAGCGTTTAGTAAAGCTTAAAAATAAAAAAGGGTACAGCTGTATATTAGATCAAATGAACCATAATGAAGTTGAAAAATACTTTGAATCGGGTATTTTTACTAATCAGCTTGAAAGCAATTTTCAAAGGGCATTAATGCAAGGATGGATTGAAAATGAAAATGACTAAGTCACTGCTAAATGAATATGATTGGCTCTTACTAGCTAGAATTCTTACTAATGATAGTGATTTAAAACTGGCTTTACAAATGGTTTTTCAAATTACAAACAGGCAAAGAGCAAAGCAGATGGAAGAAGAATTATCAAAAGGAAAAAGACTAAAGGATATTTTAGTGATGGATTCTTTTGAAAGGGATGTTGGTTATTATAGTGAAATTGTTCCTTTTGTAAAGTCTATAGAGCTTGTATATAGCAAAAGGCAAAGGAAAAAGTCGATGAAAGGACTGATAGTTCAAAAGCTGAGCTATCCAATGGTTATTTTCATTGCTTCATTAATTGTTTTAACCATCTTTTCAGATTATGTTTTACCAACGATGGTTTCCTCTATTAATGGAATAGATACGACATCAATTATTCTAGGATTTAATGTTGTCAGAATAGTAAGAAATCTTCTTCTTTTATTAGCTATAGTTTTTATCTGTTTGATTGCATATATTCAAATAAATCATTTGTGGTCATATATCTGGATGATTGCTCATAAATTAAAAAAGGATCGATGGTTTAAGCTAATTGGAACCTACCAGTTTACAGAAGAATTAATTGTTCTTTTGGAAACTAATCTGTCGCTATTAGATGGATTAGAACTCATTCGTTATAACAAAAGTCAACCATTAGCTGCAGTCATAGCAGCAAATTTGCATAATGATTTATTGAATGGAATCGATTTTGAAAGAGGAATTCAAAGTGAGTTTTTTGATCCTAGCTTTGCCGCGGTATTGATATATGAGCTAAAGAAAAGAGAATTTAGAGAAGCATTGATTGGCTATCGGGATATTATAACGCAAAGGCTTCAGCAAATGATACAGAGATGTTCGCTTGCTGTTCAGATTGGCTGCTATGTGTTTGTTAGCGTTGTTATTGTTATTGCATATCAGCTATTACTATTACCTTTAGAAATGCTGAATAGCTTATAGGAGGAAGAATGAAAAAAGGATTTACCTTATTGGAAATGATATTGGTTTTATCAGTTATCGCAATGATTCTATTGATTACAATACCAAATGTAATGGAAAAAAAGAAACTAATTAATAATGTAGGCTGTAAGGCATTAGTGGAAGTAGTTAATTCACAAATATTAACCTATGAGCTTTCTGGTGATAGCTGTAGTAGTATAGATGATTTAATTAAGGCGGGTTATCTAAACGAAGATCAGAGGAAATGCCCAGATGGGAAACAGATTGTAATTGAGAATGGAAAAGCAGTTGCAAAATAAGGGATACACAATGATAGAAATGGGNNGAATGCTAATAGTAGTTTCGATTTTATCGGTCTTACTATTGATTGCAATACCGGTTTTAAATAAAAGCAGAATCTTCAATGTTGAGTTTGTGATTAATGATATTGCTTTTCAACAATTTGAGGCAATTATGACAAATCAGAAAACAATATATGAAGAATACAATACCTATATAACCTTTAATAGAGAAGGTGGGGTTAATCATGCAGATACCTATGATATTGAAGGAACAGATATAATTGTGACATTAGGAACAGGGAGGATTTATATTCATGAACAGCAAGGGGATGATCCTGATTGAATGTATTTTTGGCTTAGTAGCATTATTTATAGTAGTGAACATTGTTGTTTCTATTGCCCAACTGATTTATTCTTTACAGGTATTGCAATATGAGGGAGATATGAATGATTACTGGTTCAACCTTTCTCATTTTCTAATTTATTTTCCATGGCCAGAGCCCATCGTGGATATACAGTATTAGAGCTTTTGTTAGCAGTTTCTATTTTAGCTGTAGCAACATCAATTACTATTCCTTCTCTTATTGCCTTAAATAAAATAATAGAAAGTCAAAAGCGTTTGTATCAGGATGAAATCGGAGTATATCAATTACAGATATTAATTGCTTCAAATACTATAGTAGATATTTACCCCGATAGTATTACCTATCAAAGCTATAAAAATGAATGCGAGATTTCCTTAGTAAATGGAAATATCATATCACAGCCAGGATGGCTTTGTTATATCTATAATGTTGATGATGTTTCTTTCTACACTAGCTTGGGAATTATCTATATGGATTACGAAAGGGGAGGAAAGGATTACAGCTTTCCAATTGGATATGTTGAATAAAAAGGGACTCATTAGCCTTTACTGCCTTTTAGTTTTAACGGTTGTTCTTTTATATAGCTCTTTATTAATGTCTTGTATACAAAAGTACATATATTATCGTGATCATCTGGATGCTTTTCGTAGATTGAATAATGCTGAGGTTTTAGCAATATTACGAATAAAAAGGTCCTTTAAAAACTATTGTGAAAAGGATGAAACTTTAAGGTATAAAGGATGCATTATTGAAATAACCTATCACTCAACTTCAGCCTATATCTATATCAGCTATGCTGGGGAAATTCGTGAAAGAGAACTAGAGTTTGATGAGGTTAGTGAAACAATTAAAGATTACAGATAGTATTTCAAAAAAAACTTGTATATAATGGAATTGCCAAGAGTTATTAATGCGTTTCCGACAAGTAAGATTAGGGAATCCGGATGTCAATTAGCTGTGTTGAATGCCTTTAAGCTAGGAATCCTAATGCTAACTGCAGGATACCCACCTGGTGGATACAGGGAATAGTCTTTACAGCTTGAGGTAAAGGGCGTAAGCCCTTTTTTACTTCTTTTTGATTTTTTTCATAACTATTGAAAAAATCTATATATTTGATAAAATAGAGAGGTAAGAAATGAGGTAATTAATATGCCACAAGTAGTTAGTACTCTATTATGGTTCGTGTTTGGCGGTGTTGTAGGCGGCGCTTTAGGTTTCTATTTCACTAGAAAGGCTTTTGAAAAGCAGATTAAGGAAAATCCACCAATCAACGAAA
>DCGH01000011.1:0-339 GCA_002315205.1 Erysipelotrichaceae bacterium UBA1783 | reverse complement strand
TGGGTAGAAAACCTTCTGAAGCTCAGATTAAATCAGTTATGAAGAGCATGAACCAGTACAAGTAATTGATTCATTAAGAGAGAACAAATAATAATAAAAAGGAGCTTACCAATATTTCGGTAGGCTTTTTTATTTCAAAAAAATAGAAATAGTAGTTGCATTAATGATGCTAGAGTGGTAATATAAATAAGCTGCTTGAAAGAGAATGTCTGGAAAGTAGTAAATATGAAAAAACTTATAAAAATGTTAAAAAATTGTTTGACATTAAAAAGCTAAAGTAGTATTATGGAAAAGCAAACCGAAAACGGATTGCAGCATTGTTCTTTGAGAAACAGACAG
>DCGH01000100.1:6294-17491 GCA_002315205.1 Erysipelotrichaceae bacterium UBA1783 | reverse complement strand
TATTAGCTTAACTTAATGACGTTGGTGTAAACCTCTTGTTAGTTTGCGATAAGCAAGTGTTTACATCACCTTATTTTTGATATTTTGTTAGCTCTTCATCAATGGCAATCTTATTAATGATTGCCTTTAATATATGATCTAATTCACTGTCTTGAGAATAGTCTGCATTAGCAACATAGTTGATACGCTTATCCTTAATTAATTGCTGTAAGGTACCAGTATAATCTGTACTTACCGCAATAGAGTAGCCACCATTGTTTTTGACTAGCTGCATACATGGGACATCGGTAAATCCATCAGCAATGTAGACCATTCTAGAGAATGGAATGGTTCTTTCCTTTGGATCAGAGCCCATATTAATAGTGGAATTATCATATACATCTAAGGAGTATTTGTTAATTCTGAATAAGAATTGGGTTTTGCCGGTATAATTGATTGCCATTGCTGGCCAATCAGGATGACCATTTTCATCATAGTGGTATTCGCAAGCGAAAACCTTTTTGAACTTTTCGTAGATAGAGCTTCCTTCGATGATTTCCTTTGTTCCTGAGGAAATAACGAAGTGTTCTAGCTCAATGCCTTGCTCTTTGGCATAGGCATTGATTCTGTCGAAATAATCTTCAACACCTGGATAATATTGGATGCTTTTACCAGTATCCTTTAGCATATCATAGGTTAATTCAATATTGGCATCCTTTGCCTTCTTTAATAATAAATACATATAAGAAAGCACAGAGTCCATATTATTCTTAATAGAGATTTCCTGTGTTTCCTTCCAAAATGCTTTGGCATCAATGCCAAGGGTAGGTAGAAGAGCATACTCCTGCATATTGTTTGTGCAAAGAGTCTGATCGAAATCATATATAAATGCTACCTTAACCATTTCTTGCTACCTCTAATGCTTCTTTAATTCTTGAAGGAAGCTTTGGACAATCCTCTAAAGGTAAAGAGCAGATTGCTACTCTTAAGCCACCCTCAAAGTTTAATGTGTAAACATGATGCTCTAATAAATACTTATGAGCTTTTGTACGAATTGCTGCATCCTCTTCCTTAACAAAGATAAAGAATCCTTCTGTATATGGATAGATTTCTAAGCCACAGGCTTTTGCGGCTTCCTTGAAGCTATCAGCACGTTTCTTTAATAAATCTACATATTGTTTTTTTTCGTTGTTGTAATCGTCTAAATGATTGTTTGTGATATCACTTACCGCAATCATAAAGCCATTATTGATATTACTCCAGTAGCCTCTGCAGCACTTAGAGAATACATTGGATACTCTTTCTACGGTCTGGGCATTCTTGGCTAAAACAATAGCAGCGCCAACTCTTTGACCATAGGCTGTAAATGATTTAGAGCAGCTGAAGCAGACGATAGATAGCATATCATCATTCATATCATTGTATGCCTTGAAATAATCAAAGCCATCTTCGTAACAGTAATCAATATAAGCAACATCATTAATAATAATTACCTTGCCATATTCAGTTAGTTTTTTATAGAAGGCAATAATTAACTTCCAGTTTTCGCTGCCATAGCTGATACCAGTTGGATTCTGACATGGGTCATTAATAATAACAACAAGCTTTCCCTGTTCCTTGATGATTTTTAGTGACTGTAAAAACAGATCGGTTAAATCAACATTATTGTTGTCATCAACAAGCTTGTATCCTGCTGTTTTAATACCCGCATTTTTAGCCATAAGCTTATAAGAGCCCCAGCATACCTTTGGTATTAATAATGTTTCATTTTCATTTAAGAAGTTGGTAATAGAAAGATTGACAGCACCAGTACCGCCAGCAGTTGCGATGACATCGTGTGGTAGGTTTATGTTATTTTTTCGGTTAATCCATTTATAGATTCCTTCTCTAAAAGCACTGTTACCTAAAAAGCCTTCAGCATAGGCTGCCTTTGCTTCTTTAGATACCTTATCATAGGCTTGATATACGGTGTCAAAGGCAACAATTTTTCCTTCATCAGAAAATAATGAACCAATTGTCGCATTAATCTTATTTTCATCTGTGTCTGCCTTACCCTGACCAGAAATGATAAAGGTCATATCGGTAAAGGTAGAGTAGTCCACACCTTCCTTTAAGAAAGCATCCGTTTTATCATCAAGCTTCTTTTCGATAAAGCTATCCAATGTTTCCATCTGGTTTTTTAGCCTGTTCTGATAATTTTTAACAGTGTTTTCATCAATTTTTTTGTTTGAAATATTTAATACGTAATTCTCTTGTTTATCAGCATCTAATCTCTGATTTAATAGCTGAATTCTCTTTTCTAATAGGGAAGCCATCATATCATCGATTGCTTCTAACTCAAGATTGATTTCCTTGCGATCTTTAATTTCCATAAAATCACCACCTCTTATATTATACTTAAATAATAGTCAATAGTTCAAATATTTACCTCGATAATGTATAATAATAAAAAAGGAGCTTTTTGTTATGGGAAAAAACACGATTTATGTAACTGGACATAAAAATCCCGATTCCGATTCAATTATCTCTGCTATGGCGTATGCTTATTTAAAGCAGCAGCTTGGCTATGATGCAATTGCGGTAAGAATTGGACAGTTAAACCCAGAAACTGAATTTATATTAAATCTTTTTAATGAATTCCCTCCTCCATTTGTCAGGGACATTAAAACATGTGTAAGAGATATTGAGTTTGATGATGTTGTCACATGTAAAAAGGATGATAATTTACATACAGCTTTAATGCTGATGAGACAGTCTCACAAAAAGGTTATTGCGATTGTGGATGATAGAAGACATTTATTAGGTATGTCTACTATTTCTGATATTGTTTCTCCTTTAATGCCACATCAGGATACAAATAATCGTTTAATCAGAGAAACCTCAATTGAAAGAATCTGCGATTATTTAAATGCCAAGCTGATTTATAAAGCAGATCTTCAGCATACCGATGGACACATCTATATTGCTGCAAGTGCTTTAGACCATGTAAAGGAGCATCGTATTGTTATAACCTCTCATGATGAAGCCGTAATGAAAAATGCGATTGAAAGAGGTGCAGCAACATTAATTGCCAGCTATTGCAAAAAGTTTTCTGATGAGATTTTAGATTTAGCAAAGGAAAAGAACTGTAATTTAGTTTTGTGTGAACGTGATATTTATGATATCACTAAGAATATTTATTTCGCTGCACCAATCAGTATGATTATGTCGACAAAGCTAACAAGCTTCCAGCATGATGATTATATTGAGGATGTAAAATCAGCCATCAATAAGTCAAGATATAGAAGCTATCCTATCTTAGATCAGAGGCATCATATCATTGGTACATTATCAAGATATCACGTATTTAAGCATGCCAACAGAAATCTGATCCTAGTGGACCACAATGAATTGTCACAATCGATTGAAGGAGCAGAGCAGGCAAATATTCTAGAGGTCATTGACCATCATAGAATTGGTGGTATCAAGACCGCCTCTCCAGTATTCTTTAGAAACGAACAGCTAGGATGCTGTGCAACCATCGTGACAAAGATGTTTAGAGAAAATGATGTTTATATTCCAGAGGATTTGGCAGGATTATTATGCTGTGCAATTATCTCTGATACAGTAAACTTCAAGAGTGTCACATGTACTGAAACGGATATTAAAACAGCCAAGGAATTAGCAGATATTGCTAGTTTAGATATCAAAGAGCTAGGCCCGCAGATTTTAGCTGCTGGTGCAAGCTTTGCCGGAAAGAGTCCAAACGATATCTTTAATGCTGATTTAAAGAAGTTTGAGATTAATAAAATCAAGGTTACTATTGGCCAGTGTAATGTGGTTGATATTGATTCTGTTTTACCAATCAAGGATAAGATGGAAAAGATTATTACTGATTATGCTAAGGCTAGTGAATGTGGCATTGTTATTATGAGCTTTACCTTAATTGACGGTTCAGGTTCGTACTTACTAATCAAAGGAAAGGAAGCATTCAGGCTAGAGGAGCAGCTAGCAAAATATGGAACAATTGAAAAGGAATTATATTTCCTTCCAGGTTTCATTTCCAGAAAGCTGCAGATTGTGCCTATGGTTTCTGAAGCCTTAGATTAAATACTATTTATTAGAAGGAGTTTTATTATGACTTATAAAATTGTATCTGATTCATCATCAAATGTATTTGAAATGGAAGGTGTGAATTACACAACTGTACCTTTAAAGATTTCTGTTGCAGGAAAAAACTATGTTGACCAGAAGGGCGTTGATGTTGAAGAAATGATTAACCTGCTAATGAGCACAAATGATAAGTCATCAACAAGCTGTCCTAGTATTGGTGAATGGATTGATGCCTTTGAAGGTAGTGATGAAATCTACGCTATTACAATTAGCTCTAATCTTTCAGGAAGCTATAACAGCGCCAATAAGGCAAAGGAAAGCTACCTGGAGGAAAATCCTTCAGCAAAAATTATGGTTATTGATAGCCTTTCAACTGGTGCTGAAATGGAATTGATTATCGAACATATTGCAGAATGTAAAGAAAAGGGCTATGACTTTGCAAGAACTGAAGTTGAAGTAAATATCTATAGAAAGAAGCTACAGCTGTTATTTAATCTTCAGAATGTCATGAATTTAGCAAATAATGGCCGTTTAAATCCAGTCATTGCTAAGCTAATTGGTGTATTAGGCATCAGATTAGTTGGTGAAGCAAATGAGGAAGGACGCATTGATGTCATTCATAAAGCAAAGGGAGAAAAGCATGCTCTAAAGAAAATATTCGAAAGAATGCTTGAAAAGGGTTATAATGGTGGCAAGGTTAGAATTAACCATGTTATCAATAGTGAGTCTGCTCAGATGGTTGTCAATATGATCAGAGAAAAGTTCCCAACTGCTGATATTAAGGTTAGACTAACTACGGCACTTTGCAGCTATTATGCTGAAAAGGGTGGCCTATTATTAGGATATGAAATTGACTAATGAAATATGAGGAATACCAATGAGTAAGAAGAATAAGAAAAAGCACATTTTTGAAAAATTGAGTGTGCAAGAAGAGACAATTGACCAGGAGGCTGCGATTAATGAGATTGCAGAAAGCATGAAGCAGCTTGGCTTTGGGGAGGATATTGCCTCTGATGAGGTTACTGAAGCAGTCCTAGAGGAAGTACAACAGCTCTCTGATGCTACAGAAGAATTCGTTGAACAATCTAAAGAAGAAGCTGCGGATACACTGGAAGATGTAGAAGAAGCATTTGAAGATGTTGTTGAGAAGAGTGATGAAGTAGTGGATGATCTAGCAGAAACTGTGGAAGAAGCAGTGGATGAGGTTACAGAGGTTGCCCAAGATTATGCACCTATTTTAAAGATGGATTCTACGCCAGCATTCCCTGCTGAAGAGGTAGAAGAAGTAGCTGAAGAGGTGATCGAGGAGATTTCTCCTGCAATGGCTCAAGAAACTCAAAATGAACTAGAGTATGCTACAGAGGAAGAAATAAAAGCCACTGTAACAGAAGTTGTAGATGGATTTGAAAGCACCATTGAAGAAGAACCACAGCATTATGAAGATGTTTTCGCTGAGGCTGATGAAGCATTCGGAATCAAAGAAGAACCAGCTGCAGAAGAAGAAGTAATTGAGTTTGTAGAAAAGGAAATTGAACAGCATCAAACGGAAGAGATTAACATTGAGCATTCTGTTGAAATGGTTGATATGGTTTCTGAGCTTGAATCTGGTGCAACTATTGCATTAGAGCCAATTGTTGAGGAAACACCTGTTTCAAAGGAAGAAGAGGTTGTTGAAATTCCAATGATTGAACCAGTGGAAGAATATGTAAAGGGCTACGACGAGAGTTTTGATTCTAATGCAGAAGAGGACTCAGATTACCAGCAAGAGAGTATGACAAAAGAGATTTCTGTAGATGAATTAGAGGAAGCTGACATGCCTAAGGATAAAAAGGTAAAGAAGGTTAAGAAAAAGAAGAAAAAGAAGAGCTTTGCTTGGATTTTTGAATTATTATTCTTAATTGCCCAGATTGCTTTATATGCAGTAATCGTTTATGGAAACTATGGTGATATCATCCGTATTGGATTATTTGCATTAGCAATGCTAATGGCAGTAATTAACCTAATGATTATTTTCAATTCAAATTAATGCATCACTGATGCATTTTTTTGTTGGTAAGATGTTATAATTGAAGAAATAGAAACAAGAGGATTGATTATGAGAAATATTATTATTGATGGTGATCCAGGTCACGATGATGCGATAGCTTTTTTAGTTGCTTTGGCCAATGATGATCAGTTAAATATTTTAGGATTCACAACGGTTTGTGGTAATCAGTCTGTGGATAAATGCACAAAAAATATTCTAAAGATTCAGGATTATGTTGGATGCTCTATTCCAGTAGCTCAAGGCTATCCTTCACCATTATGCAGACCATTAGACAATGCAGCAAAATATCATGGTGAAACTGGACTAGATGCCTTATTAAGCTATCCAGAAGCTACCAGCAAGCCAATAAATAAGCATGCATTGGATTTCTTAAGAGAAACAATTGAAGCAAGTGAAGAGAAGATTACGATTGTGACAATGGGTCCATTAACCAATATTGCAATGCTACTAAAGACCTATCCATATTTAAAGGAAAAGATTGAAGGAATTGTTTCTATGGGTGGCAGCTATAATTCAGGTAACACCTTAGCAAAAGCAGAGTTCAATATTTTCTGTGATCCAGAAAGTGCCAAGATTGTCTTTGATTCAGGTGTTAAAATTGTTTTGGCAACCATTGAGGCTTGCTTTGCAGGAGGAATTTTATTAACTGAACAGGAAAGCTTTAAGGATGGTGGCAGAATCAGTAAGATGGTTTATGATATCTTAAAGTTCTATTCACGTTATGCCGTTAGAAATGGATGGGACAGAACAGCTATCTTTGATATGACGACGATTGTATATCTGTTAGCACCAGAGATTTTCCAGTATGAGGATATGAAGGTCAATGTGGAGCTAAATGGCGTATATACTAGAGGTATGACTGTTTGTGATAACAGAGGACCTGAGTATAATACAGAAAACAAAGTATTAACAAGAGTTTTATTAGGCGCTAATAGAGAAGCGTTTGTTGAACTATTATTCAACTCTATTAAAAAGCTAGATGAGAAATATGGGTAGAAGGTAAGGGTTTCCTTACTTTCTTTTTTTTAATATGATAAAATAAAGCGGTAAAGGAAATGGATTATGGAAAATAGTTACTTTTTAGAAGAATTAAAGGAAATGCTAAATGAGGAAGAATATGCTACATTTGTAGCAACTTTTGATATTCCAATGTACAAGGCGTTAAGAATTAATACCAATAAGGCTGACTATGAAAAGATTACAGAAGAAATTTCCTTAAATGAGCCATCTGAATTTGACAAAGATACCTATCTGATTGATGATGATGCCAAGCTTGGCAATCATCCATATCATATTGGCGGTTTATATTATTTGCAGGAACCAAGTGCAACCATGGTGGTTAATGCCTTAGATATTCAAGAAAATGATAAAGTATTGGATTTATGTGCTGCTCCTGGTGGTAAAAGCACCCACATTCTAGCAAAGCTAAAAAATACTGGTTTTTTAGTAAGTAATGAATATGATAAGAAAAGAGCCAATATCTTATTAAGCAACTTAGAAAGATGGGGATGCAAAAACTATCTGTTGACCAATAATACTGTTGAAGACTTATGTCCAAGACTAGCTGGTTATTTTGATAAGATTGTGGTCGATGCCCCTTGTTCAGGTGCTTCTATGTTTAAGAAGTATCCTGAAACAATTAAGGACTATAACCATAATAGTGTTTTAGCCTGTCAGAAAAGACAGCTTAATATATTAGATTATGCCTATATTGCCTTAAAGGCAGGTGGTACATTAGTTTATTCTACCTGTACCTATAACAGGTATGAGGATGAATATGCTGTAGAGCAGTTCTTACAAAAGCATTCAGACTGTAAGCTAGTAGATACTGGTGTAACTGCTGGAAGAAAAGGCTATGATAAGGATGGCTTGACTAGAAGATGCTTCCCAATGGATCATGGAGAAGGCCATTTTATGGCAAAGATAATTAAAGAGGATGATACTGGTAGCTTAAAGCTAAAAACATTACCATTTTCTAAGGATAAGCTGGTAGATGAGTTTATTAAAAATAACTGTACTACTAAGCTAAACTACACAGTAATTAAGGATAAGGTATATGTTACAGAGAAGCCAATGCTGGATTTAAAGGCTAATATTTTACGTCAGGGTGTATTACTTGGCGAAATCGTTAAAGGCAGAATTGAGCCAGCACATCATTTCTTTATTGCGATTAATGAAATAAAAAACATCTACGATATCGTAGATGCTAATGAGCTAAAGCAATTCCTTTCTGGATTATCCCTAATGGTATCTGGCTATAAAGGTTATGTCCAAATCAGATATAAGGGCGTACCAATCGGCTTTGGTAAAGCGGATGGTAATCAGATTAAGAATCATTTCCCTAAAGGATTACGTATTGCTTAACAATTTCTAAGACCTCAAAAAGGTCTTTTTTTACGTAGGTTGCCTGATCAATCAGATGTTGAGGTGGAAGAATATAGTCTGGTACTAATGTAGCGATACTGCCACAGGCAATCGCTGCTTCAATTCCTTTGCTGGAATCCTCGATAACCATACAGTCCTTAATGTCTAATCCTAGCTTGTCAGCTGCCTTTAAAAAGATTTCAGGATCTGGCTTACATTTTGTTACCATTGGACCATTAACAATATGCTTGAATGGAATTTCAATGCTGTTGCTTTCAAAGGATAAATGAAGCTTTTCATCAGATGCACTGGTTGCTAGGGCAATTGGGAAATTGTGTTCATTTAAAAACTGAATCAGCTCCATAGCTCCTGGCTTAAAGCCAACCTCATGATTTTTAAAGGAATTGGTTAGATTCTCTTTAAATTCATTCATGATAGTAATCGCAAATTCACTATCGCCATTAAACTTCTTTGTTGTTAAAATGTCACCTTCAAGGTTTGTAACACCTAGTAGAGAATTATAGTAATCCTCATCCCAAGGGATGTCTCTATCCTTAAAAACCTTCTTCATGGCTAGTCTTGCATAAGTTTCAGAATCTGTGATAACGCCATCCATATCAAAGATTACACCTTTAATTTCTCTCATAAAATCACCGTGTAAAATATAACATAGATTTGGCTGTTTAGTATATAATAAAAATAACAAAGGTGGTAAAAAAGTATGAATGAGACAATGAATACATTAGTAAACAGAAGAAGTATCCGCTGCTTTAATGACATTGCAGTTAGTAAGGAATTAGTAGAGCAGATTGTTTTAGCAGGTGAATATGCACCATGTGGTATGGGCAAGCAGGCAGGAAAAATGCTTGTTGTCACAGACCCTGAGCTACTAGAAACACTAAGAAGATTGAACTGTACTTCTGTGGGTAATGAATATACCAGAGATAATTTCTATGGTGGAAAGACCGTTATTGTTGTATTTGCGGATAGTAATGTCAGAACTCACATTTATGATGGCAGCTTAGTGATGGGAAATTTAATGAATGCTGCCTATTCCTTAGGTGTTGGTTCTATCTGGATTCATCGTGCCAAGGAAGTATTTGAAACAGAAGAAGGAAAGCAATTAAAAAAGCAATTAGGAATTGATGAAAGCTATGTTGGTATTGGTCATTGTGTATTAGGCTATTATGATGGACAAGCACCTGTTGCTAAGGAAAGAAAGAGTGACTTTGTCATCTGGAAATAGCTATGATTAAAGCATTAATTTTTGATATTGATGATACCTTAATCAAAAGAGGGGATGGTCATATCACTTCTAGTGCCTTAGAAGGAATTGCTGCAGCAAGGGCAAAAGGAATAAAGATTATTGTTGCCACTGGTAGAGGCTATAGCTTTATGCAGACAGCCATTAAAACAGATTTAAAGGCAGACTATTATATTACTGTTAATGGTACCTGTATTTCTGAAGGTGATGGTACACCAGTAAAGACCGTAACCATTGATAAGGAAGAGCTAAATAAGGTAATGGACATCTGCTTTGAAAGAGATTATCCATTTGCGATTAAATGTCCGACAACCTTCGCCTGCTACAACAAATATGACGATTTCATCAGCCAGTATTGTTCTAAAGGTGTTACACCAGATATGATTTTAGATAAAACAGCTGAACTGGATTATCATCTAAAGCCAGGGAATGATCCATTAGATGTTTTTATGTATTCTCCAGAAAAGGAAGCAATGAAGCTGCAATCACAATTTAGTAAGCTAACATTTTATCCAGCTTATAAGAATGGTTGCGAGTGCTCCAGCAATACAGCCAATAAGGGTAAAGCTATTAAGAATCTTTTAGAGATGCTAAAAATTGACTTGAAGGATTGTATTGCCTTTGGCGATGCAGAGAATGACATTGAAATGATGAAAATGTGTGGTGTCGGTGTATGCATGGGTAATGGAACTGAGGTATGCAAAGCAGCTGCTGATTATATTACAGATTCTATTGATGAAGATGGCATATACAATGCTTTAAAGCATTTTGAGGTAATTTAATGAATAATTAAGATTCGTAGGTGACTATGAATCTTTTTTTTCATAATGCTATATTGGTATAATAATTATACAGGTTTGGGAGTGATTGATATGATTAAGGTATATAGTAATGGCAATGAACTAGTTAAAGAAAATGATGCTTTTTTACAGACAAATACCGATTTGGCCTGCTTTTTCTATTGGGATGCACCTTTACTAAAGGAGGTTAACAAAAAGGAATATGCTTTGAGGGTTGAAAGAGAAGACGCAACACTTTTGGCAGTCAAGGTAGAGCCTTATAGCTTATTACTATTTGGTAGTGAATTGTTAGTCGAAGAGCTTATTGATTTCTTAATGGAAAACGATTATTGCTTATCCAATGCTTTATGTGAACAAAAGGTTGGAGAAGCCATTATTGAAGCAGCAAAGAAATATAATATTGGTTTTTATAAGGCCTTAGGAATGGATTTTATGACTTGCGATACAATAACTGAACCGGATTGTGATGAGGTTGTCATCGCTCAAGAAAAGGATATAGATGAGCTATGCGAATGCGTAGAAAAATTCAATAAGGATTGTGGATTATTAGATCGCGCCAATCGTGAGCATGTTATTAAACGTTTAGCTAATTTCAGATTAATATTTAGAGATGGTAAGATTGCCTGTATGGCGATGATGGTACAATCATCA
>DCGH01000100.1:616-6285 GCA_002315205.1 Erysipelotrichaceae bacterium UBA1783 | reverse complement strand
AAACAGCTTATAAGATTTCTGATGTTTATACCAAAAATGAATATCGTGGTCAAAAGCTTGCACGAAAGGTTGTAAATAACTGTAAAAACGAAATCATCAGAAAGGGTTTTATTGCAACCTTAAATGTGGATCAGAAAAATCCAATTACCAATCATTTATATACATCATTAGGCTTCAAAAAGAAATTCTCACAAGGAGAATTTAGAAAAATAGAGGACTAGTGTTGATTTAAAAAAATGTATTTAGCAATAATTTCACAAATTATTGCTTTTTTTATTTAGGAGTTGCTATGATGAATTTACTAGAAATAGAAGGGACAATAATTATGAAAGTTTTTATGATTGGTGGTACTGGATTATTAGGTGGAGAGGCTGCAAAGCAGATGATTGAAAAGGGTTGGGAGGTAACAACCTTATCTTTACCAGTATATCCAAAGGATTGTGTTCCTGAAGCAATGAAGGTTGAAGTTGGCAACTATATGGAGCTTACTGATGAGCAGATTCATCAATATATGGCTGGCATGGATGGCTTTGTTTTTGCTGCAGGAGTAGATGATAGAGTTTCTGGTGATTATCCTGTATATGATTTATACAAGAAATATAATAATGACCCACTAGAAAAGCTATTAAAGATTGCGAAAGAAGAGGGCGTAAAGCATACTGTTGTATTGGGATCTTACTTCTCTTATTTTGCTAGAGAATGGTCAAAGATGAAACTTTATGAAATGAATCCATATATCAGAAGCAGAGTGGACCAGGAGAACCTGGCTTTAAGCTTTGCGGATGAAAATATGAGTGTTGGTGTGATGGAATTACCATATATCTTCGGTACTCAAAAGGGCAGAAAGCCAGTATGGACGATTTTAGTAAGCAATATTTTAACGATGCCTAAGACTACTATGTATCCTCCTGGAGGAACAACAATGGTTACGGTTAAGCAGGTTGGACAATGTATTGTCGGCAGCTTAGAAAACACTAAGGGTGGCGTTGCTTATCCAGTAGGCTACTACAATATGGAATGGAAGGAATTAATCGGTAAGTACTTCCATGAAGGTATGGGAACTCCTGATAAGCCATTTAAAACCATTCCTGCCTTCCTATTCACCTTATCTCAAAAGAAGCCTTATAAGGAAATGAGAGCTGCTGGTAAGGAAACAGGATTGAATATGGTTAACTTCTCAAAGGCTATGAGCAAGAATATGTTCATTGATAAGAGTATGATTGTTAATGAGCTAGGTGTTACTGAGGATGATATCCATGGAGCAATCATTGAATCTGTAAAGCAATCAATGGATTCTATTAATGGCACTGAAATGGTAGATATGAAAATCTAAAAAATGACAAGAGCTAAGCTAAGCTCTTGTTTTTTTGTGCTATAATCTTAAGGTATTATTTGAAGGATGAAAAAATGAAGGATTATATTAAAGAAAATTTCCATTGTCATACCATTCGTTGTCATCATGCAACTGGAAGTGAGAGAGAATATATAGAAGCAGCCATTGCTGAAGGTATTACAACATTAGGCTTTTCTGACCATATCCCATTACCCTGGGCTATTGAGGATCGAAGTGTCATGGGTATTCGAATGGATATCTCTGAAGCAAAGGAGTATGTTGATTCCTTAAAGGCATTAAAGGAAGAATATAAGGATAGAATCAATATTTTAATTGGCTATGAAGGGGAATATTTTGAAAAGTACAATTTACCTCAACAGAATATGCTAAAGGAAATTGGGTATGATTATCTGATTTTAGGACAGCATTATCTATTGAATGGCCCTGTATCCTGGTATTGTGGCATTCCTTCTTTAAGCTATGAAAAGCTAAAAAAATATGTGGATATCTGTATTGAAGGGCTAGAAACAAAGCAATATCTATATTTTGCGCATCCTGATTTAATGAATTACATCGGGCCAAAAAAGAATTATCGTAAGGAAATGGAAAGACTATGTCGTTATTGTAAAGAAAATAATATTCCATTAGAAATCAATCTTCATGGCTGCTTATTAGACCGTTATTACCCAAATAATGAATTCTTTAAAATTGCTGGTGAAATAGGGAATGAGATTGTCTTTGGTATTGATTGCCATGATCCTAGTGAAATAGGTAATCGTAATGCTTATGAAAAGGGATTAAAGCTTGTTGAGCAGTGTGGTATAACCAATATCATTTCATTATCTGAACGTTTTAAATAATGAAAGAGGTATAGAAATGAATAAAACAATTAAAAGATGGCTAGTTTACTGTATTGGTATTTTAGTATTAGCCTTTGGACTTATTTTAAACACAAAATGTGGCTTGGGCACTTCGGCAATTATTGCGATTGCTTCAGTGGGTTCAAATATTACAGGATTAACTATTGGTGATGTAACACTAATAGAATATATTGTTTTCATTATTATTGAATTAATTGTGGATACCTTAAACAAAAAGGATAAGAAGGCATTGNNTAGCCTTTGGCTTAATCTTGAATACAAAATGTAGCTTAGGTACCTCTGCCATTGTAGCAATCGCTGCAGTAGGATCAGAGTTTACTGGTTTTTCTATTGGTGATGTTACCTTAGTAGAATATATTGTATTTATCATCATAGAGCTAATTGTCGATACTCTAAATAAAAAGGATAAAAATGCCTTAATTATGGATGTTTTACAATTCCCATTCTCTTTCGTATTTTCTCGCTTTATGAATTTATTTGCAAACCTGATGCCGAGCTTTGCTGCATCTCATATGATTGTTAGAATTGTGATATTAATTGTTGCCATTGCACTAATTGCATTAGGAGCAGTCATGATGCTTTCTATGAAGCTGGTATTAAATCCTGGTGATGGTATCATGCTATCAATTGCGGATGCAACAAAAAAGGAAATTGGCTTAGTAAAGAATTTTATTGATTTTGGCTGTATCGCTATTGTTATTGTGATGTGCTTGCTTACTGGTCATAAAATTCAGGGAATTGGTATTGGTACCATTATCTGTATGATTGGTGTTGGAAGGTTTATCTCCTTTTATAATCGTTATATAAGAAGCAAACTGATTCACTTTGCTGAAATGGATTAAGAGTTCTTAGGAACTCTTTTTTTGTAGGAGTAGATATGAATGAAAACTACTATGTAATGGAGGCAGTAGAGTATGAAGGTTATTGCGTTAATTATTTCAGGGATTCTTTGTTATTTTTCAATCAGAATTGCTTTGAGCAGTCGAGGAAGAATCAAGTTTTTTGGATTATCGATAGGATGGAGGAATTAGTATGAAATTAGATATTAAGCAGGCAGTGGCAATCTTATCCTTGATTGGCTTTGGTATTGCCATTATTAAAATGGCCTTTGCTTCCTCTGGAAGCTTCAGTGCCTTTAAGGTTCGTATTACCTTCAAATAGAAAGGAGTACTGCCTCTAATGAGTATAAAGAATTTAAATGAAGCATTAAGACCAAGAGAGAAAGCTTTAAAGCTTGGAATTGGTCAGCTTTCTGACCAGGAGCTTTTAGCTATTTTATTAAGGAGTGGAAATAGTGAGGAAAGCTGCTTACAGCTAGCTGAAAGAATGATAGATAGCTGTCAAGGCTTAGCCAATTTAACCAGCTTATCCATTGAACAGCTAAAGAGCTTCAAGGGAATAGGAAATGCCAAAGCGATTGAGCTTTTAGCGTCGATTGAGATTGTCAAAAGAATCAGCTTTGATTATTTGAATCATACAGATGTAATTGCCTGTCCTGATGATTTGATTCATTGGCTAATGAAATATATTGGATTAGAAAAGCAAGAGCAGATGATTATCGTTTTTTTAGATGGAAGAAATCGAATCATTGGCTACAGTCCAATCTATAAAGGAACAGCAAATGAAATACAGATCAATATACGTGATATTTTCCATGAGGCCTTTGCCAAAAAAGCAGCAAAAATCATCGTTGCGCATAATCATCCTTCTCAATTAGTACAGCCTTCCTTGGCAGATGATGTTACCACAACCCAATTAGTGGAAGCGGGTAAATTGTTAAATATCAAGGTCATAGATCATATCATCGTTGGGTATAATAATTATTATAGTTATTCCAAAGAGTTAAAAATCTGATTTTTGTGGTATAATGTTATCTATGGAGGTAGTGTTATGAGAAAAAAGATCACTATAATGTTAATTATTTCAATGCTATGTGCATCTTTATGTGGCTGTGCAAATGAAAAAGCTACAATAACAACTACTGTTTATGCTGTAAAGTACCTTGTTGAGCAGCTTGCTGGAGATAAGGTGAATGTTGAATATATCTCAACCGATGAATTTATTCAAAGAGCCAATATTGTGGATAATTATGATGAGATATTCCAGAGAACAACATTATTTTTGTATATTAATGGCTTAGAACCATATTTAGATATTTATACAAATATCACTGAAAAGTATGACAATATTGAGGTGATTGATTTAGCCAGCTTATCAGCAATCTATGACTTCAAAAGATATACAGCGGTAACAGTGAATGATGTAACCATCATCAAAGAATCAGATTATTATCAGAGTAGTCTATTTGACTATACTGATGTTTATGATAAGGATCCATTTATCTGGTTAGACCCAATTGCGATGAGCTCAATGGCTTCTACAATTAAGGATTGGTTAGAAAAGTATGATCCAGAGGATACCTTGATTTTTGAAAATAACTTCAAGGAATTACAGACAAAGCTAATCAGAATGGATGCAGAATATCAGAGCTTAAATCAGCTTGAGAATGTTAAGATGGTTACTGTTTCAGCAACCTTTGGTAACTGGCAGAAGCTGTATGGCGTAGAGGTTTATCCTTTAATTCTATCGAAGTATGGTGTATTGCCTACTGATCAGCAGCTAGAATATATCGAAGAAGTAATTAAAGCAAATAATGTAAAATACATTGCTTATGATGATACCTTACCAGAGGATATGCAGCAATTGTACCAGAAGGTTAAGGATGATTTAAAGCTAACAGAAATTAAAATCTCTTCACTATCAAAATTATCTGAAGAAGCAGAAAACAAGAGCAAGGAATACATGACAATCATGTATGAGAACCTTACTGCGATTGAAAATGCATTTAAGAAATAGAAGTTGAAAAACTTCTATTTTGCTATATGGAGAATTGAATTATGGAAAAATTATTATTGATTGATGGAAATTCAATGCTATTTAGAGCATATTATGCAACAGTTTATGGACAATCGATGTCCACATCTACTGGTATTCCAACCAATGCCATTTATGGCTTTGCATTAATGCTGCAGAAGGCAATTAAAACGATTGAACCACAATATGTTTTTGTGGCTTTTGACCATTCCAAGGCAACCTACAGACATAAGGAATATCCACAATATAAGGGTACCAGAAGTGCAACACCAGAGGATTTAAAGACTCAATTCCCAATTATCAGAGAATATCTGGATTCTTTACATATTACTCATTATGAAAAGGAAGGATTAGAGGCTGATGATATCATTGGTTCTTTAGCAAAGCAGAATAAGCAATACCAGGTTGCTGTATTAACTAGTGATAAGGACTTACTACAGATTGTTGATGATGATATTACAGTTTATTTAATGCATAAGGGATTAAGTGATATCGCTCCAATGAATCCTGCAGCAGTATATGAAAGATTCACCCTGCAGCCAAAGCAGATTATTGATATGAAGGGCTTAAGTGGTGACCCT
>DCGH01000100.1:0-531 GCA_002315205.1 Erysipelotrichaceae bacterium UBA1783 | reverse complement strand
GAAGGTGTATATGAGCATATTGATGAGCTAAAGGGTAAGCTAAAGGAAAACTTAGTCAATGATAAGGAAATGGCTTTTTTAAGCAAGCGTTTAGCAACTATTATCATTGATGCACCATTACCAGAAGTAAATATTTTAGATTGCAGGTATGAACCAGAAGGTGCTGATGCCTATAAGTTCTATACGAAATATGAAATCAGATCTTTAGCATCAAGAGTGGATTTAACAGCTAAGCCTGCTGTTAAATCAGAAGAAAAGAAGGAAGCACCATATAAAGCAAAAAGCTTCAGAATTACCGCAAGTATTTCATCCGAAAATCTTGTCGATTACACAATGATTTATGTTGAGGATGGTAGTGTTGCTATCGCAAATGAAAAGATTGCTTATGATATGCCTTTAGAAAAATTTTTGGCAAATAAGGAAATCAGAGAATTTTTAGCATCTGATAAAATTAAGATTTTTTATGATATCAAGAAATGGCATCATGTAGCTTTAGAAAATGACTTTGAAATTCATGGCAAAAATATTGAT
>DCGH01000001.1 GCA_002315205.1 Erysipelotrichaceae bacterium UBA1783 | reverse complement strand
TCAATTAGAATATACCAGGAGATTTGTTTATGATGAATCCATATGATACAGATGAACTTTTCAGTGAATACAGCAAAATGGGAAGAAGCGTTTGTGGTCTTTCTGCTGCTGGAGAATGGTCACAAATGGAAAGGCTATTGACGGATTTAAAAGGCAAAGAGGTTTTAGATTTAGGCTGTGGCTATGGATGGCATGCCAGATATGCTGTTGAGCAGGGTGCAATCCATGTGATTGGAATCGATGGAAGTCAGAAAATGCTGGATAAAGCAATGGAACTTACCAATGATACACGAATAGAATATAAATTAGAAGATATGGAAATGTATCAACCAGCTGAAAATGAATTTGATATTGTAATATCCAATTTGGCATTACACTATATATCTGATTTAGAGAAAATATATGAAAAAGTGTATCAGGCATTAAAGAATGGTGGTTATTTTGTTTTTAATATCGAGCATCCAGTATTTACCTCAGGATGTAATCAGCAATTCATTGAAGATAATGGTACAAAGCTATGGCCAATAGACAATTATTTTATAGAGGAAAAACGAACAACGATTTTTCTTGGAAAAGAGGTTGTTAAATACCATCATACATTGACAACCATTTTAAACTGTCTGATTAAATGTGGATTTAGAATTGATGCTATAGAAGAGGTACAACCAGATAAAAAAACAATTGAGGCTAATGGATGGTGGGACGAATTAAAAAGACCGATGATGCTATTAGTCAAAGCACATAAATGAAAGGATTGTTGTGGGTAACAGTCCTTAATTTTTATTCTTTTTCAGCAATAACTCTACAAGGTAAGCCTGAAATATTAGCGATGCTTAATGGATATACATGCACTGTAATCTTCTGGTTTGTAACTTCTTTCATATTACATAGATTTTCAATGACGAAGGCATTATGGTCTGCACAAAGCTGATCTGCAGGAGTATGCTCCTTAGATTTGCGGATTCCCTTGAAATCAACACCAATCATACGTACCTTCTTCTCTAATAGAGCATTAATCAACTCATAAGATAAAACAGTTTCATTATCAATGTATTCCTGGCTCAGATAATCATATTTATCTAATAAACCAGTCCAGAAGCCAACAAACATATCATTTTCAACCTTTGTGATATCAATGTCGTTTAATCCAATTTCACGATTTTCTATATGTGATACATCAAAAATGTATCCATTGCTACGGAAGTATTCAAAAGGGAATTGCTTATTCATGCAATCGAAATGAGTACCTAAATGCCCTATTCGAGCTTGAGGTGCTGTTAATAAATCCTTTGTTAGCTTATAAGTAATATCTACTAGCATATTATCTCCTTTATTTATCATCTGTTTTTATTTTATCAATTATTAATGAAATAAAATATTATATAATAGATTAAAATGATTATATTAATTTGTTGAGAAATGAAAGGAATGATAATACCAGATGATTTATAAGATTGATAGCAATAAAGCAGAACCTGCATATCTTCAGCTATATCAGCAGATAGTAAGAGACATCGTCAGCCAACTATATCCCTATGGTAGTAAGCTTCCCTCAAAAAGAATATTAGCGGCGGAAACAGGATTATCCTTAATTACCATTGAGCATGCTATTGAACTATTGGTGGATGAAGGCTATATTGAATCCAGAATGCGTTCTGGTTATTTTGTGGTTTATAAGGAGATTGATTTCAATTCAACAAATATTCATAAGGAAAGTGTAACAATAGTCAAACAAAATAATTATCATTCAGAGGATATGTTCCCATATTCTATCTTAGCAAAGAGTATGCGAAAGGTTATAAATGACTATGGGGAACAGATTATGTTGAAGTCAGAGAATAAGGGATCACCGGTTTTAATCAAACAGATTCAGAAATATCTGGCAAGAAGCAGAGGTATTATTGTAGATAGCAATCAGATTATTATTGGTTCAGGAGCCGAATATCTGTATGGTATTATCGGTCAGCTATTCTTTAATGGCTGTATCGCCATTGAAAAGCCAAGCTACAGTAAGATTAAAGGGGTATATCAGAATTTTGGTATAAAAATCCAAGAGTTAGAGCTGCAAAGTCAAGGTATTTCCTATCAGGATTTGAAAATGAGCAAGGCAGATGTATTGCATGTAACACCATTCCATAGCTATCCTAGCGGCATCAGTGTTTCAATTTCCAAGAAAAAAGAGTATATTCGCTGGGCTAATCATACTGGTGGATTTATTGTAGAGGATAATTATGATTCTGAGCTGACCGTTTCCTCTAAGCAAGAGGATACCCTGTATCAGATGAGCGAAGAGGATAATGTTATTTATTTAAATACATTTTCTTCAACCATTGCTCCAAGTCTAAGAGTAGGGTATATGCTGTTGCCAAAGAAGCTATTAGATCAATTCGAAAGAAAGATTGGATTTTATTCCTGCACAGTACCATTATTTGAGCAATATGTGATTGCTCAGCTATTATCCAGTGGTGATTTTGAAAGACATTTAAATAGAGTTCGCCGCGCAAAAAGGAAGAATTTAACGAAATAAAAAGGAGCTGTAAAAAAATAAACGGCTCTCAAAAAGATAAAATAAAGCCCTAGGG
>DCGH01000096.1:8182-8337 GCA_002315205.1 Erysipelotrichaceae bacterium UBA1783 | reverse complement strand
GTTAAACATTCTGATATGCGTAAAGCTAAGTATACCTACTATCTTAACATTACTCGATGCATTCACATAATCAGAAATCTGGTAAAAAGAAAAGGTGGATTACCACCTAACCTCGATAAACTCCTGATTAAGGAGCTGTTGCCGATACGCCCTGA
>DCGH01000096.1:0-8037 GCA_002315205.1 Erysipelotrichaceae bacterium UBA1783 | reverse complement strand
TTATTTATTTTATCATCAAAGAAAGACAACTATCATTTTCCCTAATAATTGTGCTTCTTTTCATTTTCTTAACTTAATGACGTTGAGGTTTACACCCCTTTTTTTATCAACAATTTGAATGAATCATTCTATTGGTCCAAATTGTTGAAAAAAAAAGATTAAAAAAAATTTAAAAAATATATTGCATACGCTTTCATAATATGTTTTAATAAAAATACAGCAAAGGCTTGTTATCGAAAGAGCAAAACCTACATATTCAAAAAAAGTAATTTTTTTGGTGTGTGGGTTTTTATTTTTCTATTTGACTTTGCTAAAATGGTATCAGTAAACTGCAGGTACAGATACCAAAGAGGTAACACGGATGATAGTTAATCAGGTAATCAACAACAATACTATCTTTTCTACAGATGAGCTTGGTAATGAAGTAGTCTGTTTTGGAAAAGGTATTGGCTTCAATCACAAAAAAGGACAATATATCGAACGAACAGAGATTGAAAAAATTTTTGCAATCGTTGATGAGTCAGAAAAGAATAATTTTCAGACATTTGTCGCAGAAATACCATATGACATTATCACATTTGGTATTCGAGTTACAGATTATATTGATGAATGTTGCAGCAGAAAGATTAACAAAAAGCATCTGTTAATACCATTAGTTGATCATTTATTTACTACATTAGAAAGATATAAGGATGGCATTCAGATAGACAATAATGTTTTATGGAACATCCGCTATCTTTACAGAGAAGAGTTTAAGATTGCTTTGGATGTTGTAGATATGCTTATTTCCTTCACTGATGTCATGATTGATGAAAGTGAAGCAAATTACATTACTTTGCATATCATTAATTCCGAACTGGACTTAGACTCACGCGATGGTTACAAAGCAACATCAATTATCGAAACAGCATATAAGACTGTAGAAGAAACATTCAATGTCATATTAGACAAAGAAGACATCTCTTTCCAACGCTTTGTGACACATCTTCAGTTTCTGGCAAAAAGAATTATTCAGAACGCATTTTTTGAAGATGATTTGGATATTTACCAGAATATCAAATTCAGATATGCAGATGCATATAATTGTGCATTAAAGATTATTAATAAGCTTCAAAATAACTACCAGATTAATATTTCTGAGAGTGAAGTTACCTATCTTACAATTCACATTGTCAGACTTTTAAAAAGCACGAAATAAAAAAGGAGAAAAATTATGAATTTCAAGGAAGTTGCATCTAAGATTTTAGACTTAGTAGGTGGAAAAGAAAACGTTACAGCTCATACTCATTGTATGACTCGTTTAAGATTAACTTTAGCTGATAGCACAAAGGCAAATGAAGCAGAATTAAAGAACATTCCTGGCATCCAGGGTGTTGTAAATAAGGGTGGTCAGTATCAGATCATCATTGGACCAGATGTAGAACAGTTATACAATGAATTTGCTCCATTATGCCCTACAGCAAAGGCAGAAGAAGTTGTTACTGAAAATGTAGACGAAAAGAAGGAATCAGTATTCAATACTGTATTAGCATTTGTTTCTGGATCTATTACTCCAGCATTACCAGTATTAATTGGTTCAGGTTTAATCTCAGCTGTATTAGCATTAGCTTCTAACTTCGGTTGGATGAACAAGGCTGATTCTACTTATGTATTATTAAACACTTTAGCTAACGCTGCTTACTCATACTTACCAGTATTAGTAGCATTCGCTGCTGCAAAGAGATTAAAGACAAACGAATATGTTGCTGCATTCATTATGCTAGCATTATGTTCTGCTGTAACATCTGGTGAAAATCCAGTAACAATCTTTGGCTTACCTGTAACTTCAGTTAAGTACACTTCAAATATTGTTCCAGCATTATTCATGGTTCCAGTAATGGCATTAATTGACAAGCAGTTAGTAAAGGTTTTACCTACTTCAGTTAAGTCAATCTTACGTCCATTCATCTTAGCAATGGTAATGTTCCCATTAACATTAGTTGTTTTAGGTCCTATCGGTACTATCATCGGTAAGACATTAGCTAATTTCTGTGTATGGATGACTTCATTCGGTGGAATCTCAATGGCAGTATTATCAGCATTACATCCATTATTAGTTATGGTTGGTATGCATACAGTTATCACTCCATTAATCATCAACGAAATCACAACTGTTGGTTCTTCATTATTATTCTCAAAGGCTTTAGCAGCAAACTTAGCAATCGGTGGTGCTGCATTAGCAGTTGGTATTAAGGCAAAGAAGGCAGAAAACAAGCAGGCTGGTTTATCAACTGGTATCACTGCATTATTATCTGTTACTGAGCCAGCATTATATGGTACATTAATTCCACTAAAGAAGCCATTAATTTCAGCTATGATCGCTGCTGCAATCACTGGTGTATTCATTGGTGTTTTCGATGTTAGAGCTTATGCAACAGCATCTTGTTCATTCTTAACTCTACCAATCTTCATGGGTGGTACAATGACTAACTTCTATCTAGCAGTTGCTGCTGCAGTAATCGCTACAGTTTTAGGCTTCGTCATCACTTGGTTAATTGGTTTTGACGAAGACTAATCTAATTCAATAAAAAATGAAGTAGTGGGACTCCACTACTTCATTATTCTGTAATAAAAGGAGACATAAAATGGAAACAAAAACAATTAAACCGTTCCCTGAAAACTTCTTATGGGGTTCATCTACTGCTGCTTTCCAATGCGAAGGTGCTGCTCATGAAGATGGTAAGGGTAACTCAGTAATGGATGTAAGAGTTCAGGATCCATCTATCTGTAACTACGAGGTTGCTTCTGACCATTATCATCATTACAAGGAAGATATTGCCTTGATGAAAGAATGTGGATTGAAGGCATATCGTTTCTCTATTGCCTGGACAAGAATTTTCCCAGAAGGAAATGGTGAAGTAAATCAGCTTGGTGTTGATCATTATAACAATGTAATTAATGAATGTATTGCTGCAGGTATTACTCCAATTATTACTTTATACCATTTCGAATATCCGCAAGGATTAGTTGAACAGTATGGTGGATGGCTTGACAGAAGATCAATTGAAGACTATGTAAACTATTGTACATTCTGTTTCAAGACTTTTGGTGATAGAGTAAAATATTGGTTAACTGTAAATGAACAGGACCATGTAAACCATATGCCATTTAGAATTGGCTTCAAAAGTACAAATGTTTATGAAGATGAAAAGAAAGGTTTCTTAGCAAACCATAATATGTGTGTGGCTGCTGCTTACGCTATTAAGGCATGTCATGAAATCGTAGACGGTGGCAAGATTGGTCCTGCTGTTTGCTTCGATATGCATTATCCAACATCAAATAAGCCAGAAGATGGTCTAGCATGGTTAGATTCTATGGATTTAAGAAACTACTATGTATTAGACATGAATGTTAAGGGAAAATATAATCCTGTATTCAAAAGATACCTTGAAGACAGAGATATGATGCCAGAAATTCATGAAGGTGATATGGAAGCAATGAAGGCAAATAAGCCTGACTTTATTGGTTTTAACTACTATGCTTCAAAGAGCATTTCTGCTTTCCCAACTGATGAGGAACATCAGATTGGTGATTTAAAGATTAAATTACTACCAGCTGAGGAACCAGGAGCCTATAAGATTGTTAAGAATAACAACTTAACAGCTACATTATGGGGCTGGGAAATCGATAATATTGGTTTAGAATGTGTTAGTCGTATTTTATACGACCGTTATGAATTACCTTTATTAATCACAGAATGTGGTTTCGGCAATAAGGAAACAGCGGATGAAAATGGCTATGTAGTTGATGATGATAGAATCGACTATTTAAACAAGCATATTTTATCTGTAAAGAAGGCTATGAATGTTGGCGTTGAATTCATTGGATTCTGCAGCTGGTCATTCATGGATATTGTTTCAGGACATTCTGGCTTCTCTAAGAGATATGGATTTGTTAGAGTTAATCGTGAAGAGCATGATTTAAAGGATTTAGCTAGAAGTAAAAAGAAGTCTTTCTACTGGTACAAGGAAACTATCGCTTGTAATGGAGAGAATATTAAATAATATATTAGAGGAATTGTTTTATGGGATTATTTGATTTTTTAAAGAAAAAAGAAGTTGCACCAACTAAGAATGTTGTAGCATGCGCCAATGGTACTCTAGTTGACATTACTACCGTTGCTGATCCTACATTTGCTGAAAAAATGATGGGTGATGGATTTGCAGTTGCACCAGCTGATGGCAAAATTGTTTCTCCAATTGATGGTGAAATTGTTGTTGCCTTCCCTACTGGCCACGCATATGGCATTAAAAGTGATGATGAATTAGAAGTTTTATTACACATTGGTATTGATACTGTTTCATTAAATGGCAAAGGCTTTAATGTTAAGGTAAAGGCTGGTCAGAAGGTTCATGCAGGTGATGTTTTATGCATTGTTGACTTAGCTGCTGTTAAAGAAGCTGGTTACGATACTACCATCATGAATATCTTCACAGGTGGATTCGAAGGAACTACTGAAGGCTTACCTTATGGAACAGCATTAAAGTGTGGCGATACCATCATTGCAAGAGACTAATTTATATAATTAAGATTTGTATTTACTCTATTCGTTTTCATATAAATAGATTAAATAATAATAGCCCTGAGATTTTATTCCCAGGGCTTTATTTTGCCTTTTTTGAACTATTTATTTTTTACAGTTTATTTCATTCACCTTTTGAACAATATCTTCAATCAACTCATTAATTTTTTCTGGTTTGTCAGTATTTGAATTATGTCCAGCATCCTTAATCCAGGCTAATGGTAAGCCTGTTTTCTTGTGCCATCTTTTACTATAGCTGATGCAGGAACCCGCATGGTCCTTTTCTCCACAGATTAATTGAGTAGGACATGCTAATTCAAATGCACAATTTGATTCATATGCATTAGCTAGCATACGATACCCATGACCTGTAAGCTTTGCATAATACCTTGGATCATCATGATAGGTCATCATCATTTTCCTCATCAGATTTCTTCCATATTCACTCTCTGCTACACCAACACTTCCCACCTTTAATAAGCTTTTCCAAGGATAAATGGCATATACTGGTTCCATTCTTTTCAACAGCCAGATTTCCCAGGAAGAAATATACTCTCTCTGTAAGGGAGCTGAATCAATAGAAATATAACCCTTTAGCTTTTCTTTAAATAATTCACTATAAACCTGTCCAACATAGCCACCCATAGATTGTCCAACAATAATTGGCTTTGTTATTTCTTCTTTTGTCAAAATCTCATCTAACCATGTTGCTTTATCAAAAAGATCAAAATCTAGTGTAAATGGTCTTGAATGATAATGGCCTGGTGCATCCCAGACAAATACATTGTATTTATCTTTAAAATATTCTGTTTGTTTTTCAAACAGACGATGGTCTGCCGTTAAACCTGGTAATAACACCAATGTAATTTCATCCTTTTTTAAATCATTGGTCCAATAATGAATAGGTCCTTTATTTGTGTTATATATTTTCTCTTTCATATTATTTACCAAATTCCTGGAAGTAATCTATACTTCACCTTTTCCTTATACTCCTTATATCCTTCTAATCCCTGTTCCAAAACCATTTCTTCGTTTTTAATTCTTAAAACAAAAACAAATGGCAATGGCAGCATAAACAATAATGCAACAAAAGATTCTAAAACTAATGGCATTGAAATAAATAATAGTAATGCTGCAAAATACATAGGATGTCTGACAATTCCATATAATCCAGTTGAAACTACCTGCTGGTTTTCCTGTATCTCAACTGTTCTAGATAAATAAGCATTTTCTCTCATAACCTCGACATATAAAAGATAAGCTAAAAAGAATGTAATACAAGAAATCAATGATAACCATTTTGGGAAATGACTCCATCCAAATCTGAAATCTAATCCTGCAACAGTAAAGCAGCCAACAAATAGTATTGATGACAAAAGAATAACCACCTTCTGATCCTTTTGCGTTTCCTTGTCATTTAATCTTTTCTTTAACAAATCCGGTGCTTTTAAATATAAAGCAATTCCTACAAAAATCATTGGAATAAATAGTAATCCTAATAATCTCCATCCAGCTGCATAATGAATGGTATTTGCTGGAAGAAAGATTAATGCTCCCATTAGTAATATTCCACTGATAATTTTAACAATTCCTAATATTGCTAGCTTCATAACAATTCCTCCTTCAGATAGATTTTCTTCCAAAACGCTAATAGCTTTTTAAAGTCCTTCTCAATCTGATTTACATCAACATTATTATTTCTATAGGCTTCCCACAAATAGCCCTCAGAAGCCAGATACATGTCCTTTAACATCATTTCTAAATCTACCCCATCCCTTAATAAGGAATAATCCATCTTGGTTAAGGCTGGATTGGCGTTTGCTTTTTTTAAATCCTTATAGCTTTTCTGAATTTCTATAGAGATATCCGGTTCCTTCTCATAAAAGGCTTTTACCGCAAAATTAGACATATCTGGATATTCTCTCATAATTTCAATTTTTGCCATAGTTCCTAGCTCCATCGCTTTAAAGATATCACTTTGATTATAACAATCATATTTTGTCAGATATTCTATTGTAATTTGTGAACACTTATTCCATAAAAACATATAAAGCTCTTTTTTATTTAAAAAGTAATGAAATAACAATGATTTACTGATACCTGCTTCATCGGCTATTTCACTCATAGGACTGTTTTTATAGTTGTTCTGTGAGAATACTCGATATCCTGCATTAATAATCTTCTGCTGCTTCTCTATTGGCAGCTGATAAAACTTATCATTCATACGATAGCCTCCTGCTCATTAACCGATTCGGTCAATGCCATTATAAAACCATTGACCGATTTGAAGAAGACCCTTTTGAAAAAAAAGAATGGACATTTGTCCATCCTGATTTTATTCTTCCTTTTCTTTGTTCATTGAATCCTTAATGTCATTTGCTGCATCAGAAATCTTTTCACCTACATTATGTAAGAAATCCTTAGCCTTTTCCTTATTCTCCTCTGTAGCAACGTTCTGGTAAGCTTCCTTTGCCTTATCGCCTACATTTGAGAAGAATTCCTTTGCCTTTTCTCTATTCTCTTCAGTAACAACATTCTGGTAGGTTTCCTTTGCCTTGTCGCCTACATTTGAGAAGAATTCCTTAGCCTTTTCCTTATTCTCCTCTGTAGCAACATTCTGGTAAGCTTCCTTTGCCTTTTCACCTACACCACTTAAAAATTCCTTTGCCTTAGCCTTGTTCTCTTCTGTAGTAACATCTGCTACAGCCTTTTTTACCTTATCAAATAAACTCATATCATTTTCCTCTTTTCGTTTTTCTTTAATTCATTATATTCCAACAGGAATAAAAATGTCCATATTTCAAAAGCCAATTAATCTGTCGATGAAGAAACCTCAACCATTTCAAAATAATGAGAAATCTTCTCCTTTAGCTTATCCGCTTCTTCCTGTAAACAAGTAAAAGTAATTAAAAAGAAATCATCTTTTGATTCAAAGGTAGCTGCATAATAATGGAATTGAGTTCCATTCTGTTCATTCTCTAATTCAAAAGAATAATATCCATTGTTTTCTTCAATAGAAGAAATCGCTGCATTATTATTCGTAACAATGGTTGCAGTATAGCTAAACAGATTTGGTACCTCGACATCATTTTCAGTAAAAATTGTTTTTTCATCAATTAATACTGTTACCATCATATTATTACCAACCATCGCAAAATCATTGTTTTGATCATCCACTAGTTCAAATCCTTTTAGTCTAGGCAAATACAGCTTTAATGCATGCATCTGATGTGTAGTATACAATAGAGAACTTTTTGTCGTTTGACTAAAGGCATAAAAAACACCTGATAATAAAACCAGTAAAATGACAATTAATGAAGGAATTACAAACTTCCTTGTTGAGTTGTTTAAATTCAATTTTTTCATAAAAATATTATAATATTTTACATTTTACTTGAAAAGATATTTATTTTTTGGTATTATATTTTAGCAATCGCGGGTGTGGCGAAACTGGCAGACGCACTAGACTTAGGATC
>DCGH01000086.1 GCA_002315205.1 Erysipelotrichaceae bacterium UBA1783 | reverse complement strand
GAGCGTGCTGTATTATAGTATCACCTATCTCAATTTATGTCAACACATTTTTAAATATTCTTTTACTTTTTTAAATATTTGTTTAAGTAATTGTTTAACCATAATAAAAGGTAATAATACTGTTATAATTATTACCTTCATTTCTCTATTACAGCTTTTTCAAGTAAGCTCTGTTGGCTGTGATAAAGGCTATATAGCCTGCACTGTTTGCTAGCTGAGCAATAATGTTCGGTAAGGAAGTTGAAAACTTGCCAACAATTGAAAAGACGATCAAAAAGATAGTCATTGCCATTGTCACAAAATATAATAAAGCTTTTTTACCAATTGCATTTTTTGTTTTTCTATACATTGTTATATAGAAACCGATCATACCAATAGATGCCAATAGCTGTGAGCAATATTTCATCGGTTTATGAAAGGCAGGAATAGCTGATAATGCGATGCTATCTGTTCTGACATTTTTAATTGCCGAAATAAATAAGCACATATAACCAATCCCAACAAAGAAGAACATCCATGTAGAATTAAACCATGTATCATAGTTGAAAAAGGTCCAGCACGCCTTATCACAGGCATTTGGAAATCCACCAATAAAGCAGCTAATCACACCAATCTTTGCCAAAAGATTTCTTCCTTCATTTTGAATTCCAACTATTTTACAATAATACATTCCGCCTATCGCAAACAGAATGACTGTTGAAAACTCTAATATTGTCATTATCAGATTCAAAGTAAGCTTCATATTATTTCCCCCTTTTTTCTATTATACAAAAAAAGCACTACAATCTAGCACTTTAGTTTTACATATTTGAGGTATGAATCCTACCATATATTTATATAGTACAAATAAGTAAGCCATATCAGTTCTTTCATTTATCTTTAGGTATATATCTAGAAAAATCAAATCCGTCATCAATTGCATTTTGCAATTCAAAAGGCCAGGAATTAACACATAGTCTATCCTCTTCTGACAAGCTCATATACCATGTAACCCATTGTTTTGTTTCTGCAGAAAAACCTGAGTAGTATTTGTAAAAGTTCTTGGCGCTATAGTAAGTTTTCAAAGAGAAAATGATTACTAAAGCAAGCACTATTATTAATAATATTTTTTTCATGATTCTCCCATCCATTTACTGGTATTTGACACTATATTCCAGCGCTCCTTTTTTATATGATAAAAGTATCATTTTCTTTCGCATTTCTCAAGATGCGTTTTTCTTTATTTTCAAAAAGGAAAAAGGCATCAGATTCTGACGCCCTTCTTAACTTCATTTTATTTTTACTTACATATTGGAAATATGTGGATGAATATCTTCAGGAATTAAGCACTTATAGCTTTCGCCAGCAAGCTTTTCGTTTAGTTCATCCCACGCCTTCTGAATAAGTTCAGGATTTTCATTTAGTTTGATTGCTGTATCAGCTAAAGCACTACCCGCAAGCTGATAGCCCTTATGAGCTAAATCGCTCTTTCCCTGAGCAACCCATTGCCAGCTATGAGCACCTGCGCCATATGAATAGCAGGCTGTGTTAACCTGTCCTGTTGGAACGCACCATGATACATCACCAACATCAGTAGAACCTGGGAAGCATTCATCCGTATGATTTACCTCTGCAATATAGCTATGGATTGGACTATTTTTAATATCCTCAATAATTCTTGCTCTATCTGCGATTTCCTTTGGATAGTTTTCTGCAGCAAGCTTTACATCATAGCTGTCCTTAAACCTCTGTGCATAGGCTAACTGCTCTTGAGTATAATCAAACGAATATGATTTTACCAAAGAATCATGCAATAAATCCTCTAGTACCTTATTCGTTACAGTATTAGATAATCCTTCGTCAAAGATAACCTCAAAAGTCGTTCCAGTCATTAAAGCTGCGCCCTTTGCACAATTAATGACTCTTTCATAAAGCTTCTCACACTTTGGATTTGTCTCTGAACGTACAAAGTATTTAGTGATGCACTCTGCCTGTACAACATTTGGTGCTTTACCACCAACATTTAAATAAGCATAATGAACACGATCACCTGTTTCCATATGCTCTCTTAGATAGTTGACACCGACATTCATTAATTCAGCAGCATCTAAGGCACTTCTTCCTAGATGTGGAGAACCAGCTGCATGAGCTGAAACACCCTTGAAATGGAAGAAGCAGGAAATACAAGATTGTGATGAACCAGTAACTACCATATTGTAGTTTGCTGGATGCCATGTTAAAGCAATGTCGCAGTCATTAAAATATCCCGCACGAGCCAAATAAGCCTTGCCTGAGCCACTTTCTTCCGCTGGACAGCCCACAACCTTAATTGTTCCTTGACGTCCTGTGCTCTCTAAATATCCCTTATACTTGATAGCTCCATCAATAGAACCACAGCCTAATAGATGATGACCACAGCCGTGTCCTGTATCCTCTGAAGTTGTGATTGGCTTAAATTCTGCACAATCAGCTGTCTGATTCATACCAAACAAAGCATCATATTCTGTTAAGAAACAGATAACCGGCTTTCCCTTACCATATACTGCCTCATAAGCAGTAGGCATTTCAGCAATACCTCTGGTTACAGCAAAACCCTCTTCTTCTAAGAATTTGCACATCGCTTCAGCTGATTTTTCTTCTGTAAAGCCAGTCTCAGCATAACCCCAAATCTCATCTGATAAATTATCTAATTTCTTCATAATTGTTACCTCTTATAAATATCTCTGTAGGAATTCTCTTGTACGAGCTTCCTTTGGATTCTGGAAGATTTCCTTTGGTGAACCTTCCTCTAAAATAATACCCTTATCCATGAATACAACACGGTCAGATACTTCCTTGGCAAACTGCATTTCATGTGTAACAACAACCATGGTCATACCTTCTTGTGCTAATGCCTTCATAACATCTAATACTTCACCAACAATTTCAGGGTCTAAGGCACTGGTTGGTTCATCAAACAGCATAATCTTTGGGTTCATGCAAAGTGCTCTAGCAATAGCAACACGCTGCTTCTGTCCACCAGATAATACTCTTGAATCCGCATAGATAAAATCCTTTAATCCTACCTGTGTTAATCTTTTAATTGCGATTTGCTCAGCTTCTTCCTTCTTCATGCCCTTTACCTTAATTAAAGCTAAAGTACAGTTATCAATAACATTCTTATTATTGAAAAGGTTGAATAGCTGGAATACCATACCAATATCTTCTCTTAGCTTGTTGATATTAGTATCTAAATCTGTTAAATCAGATCCTTCGAAATAGATATGTCCTTCATCTGGTTCTTCTAATAGGTTAATACATCTTAGCATTGTTGATTTACCAGAGCCAGAGGCACCAATAACCGTAACAACCTCTCCCTGCTTTACTGATAAGTCAATACCCTTTAGTACCTGAAGGCTACCGAATGACTTATGCAAGCCTTCAATTCTTAAAATGTCTTCCATAAATCCTCCTAGTTAGAGCTTGGAATGCCATGTGATTGTGGCATATCAAGCTTGCCTGCAATCCAGTTCATTAAAGCCTGTAAGCCTAATGTTAATACTAGGTAAATAATAGCTTCAACGTAATAGATTTCTAATGACTTATAATATGTACCGGCAATTGTACTTGTTGCAAACATTAATTCAAACATACCGATTGTATTTAATACTGAAGTATCCTTAATGTTAATGATAAACTCGTTACAGATTGCTGGAATAGAGTTTTTTAACGCCTGTGGGAAAACAACGTGAATCATTGTCTGCCATGGAGTCATACCTAAGCTTCTAGCTGCTTCTGTCTGTCCCTTATCTAAAGACTCAATACCACCTCTTAAAATTTCAGAGATGTAAGCTGCTGTATTTAATGTAACAGTAATTGCTGATGCTAATAGTACTGTCCAAATACCTCTAATCTCAGTGATCGTCTTTAATGGCATAATTGCTGCCATAACATTGAATCCACCATAATAGATGATTAATGACTGTACCATCATTGGGGTACCACGAATAATCGTGATATATAAAGAAGCAAAGCTGTTTCCAAATAGCTTGATTGCCTGCATAATTCTTGAATCTCTTTCTGTTGGGACCTGAATCTTACAGAATACTAATGGAATAGATAAAATGAATCCAAAAATTGTACCAATTGCTGCTAACAGAATAGTATTGCCAATACCTCTTAACCAAGCCTTCTTTGACTTGATTACAGTATAAAGCGATGTTGCAACAGTATTGCCATTTAATTCCTTTAGCTGCTCAGTAGTTGCAGCAAGGATATAATTGCTGACTAAGCCTAAAGCAATACGGTCAACAAATGTAACAAAGAATACAATATAGATAATTGCCTGTAAGGCTGGATCTAATCTATTTAATAATGCGTTCTGTTTTTTCTCAAAAACTGAATACTTAACAATTAGTGTCAAGGCACAAATAAGGACTAAAACAAGAATTATCTGCCAAACAATATTTGGCAGATAACCCATAATATTTACAATATTTCTTTCCTTAGTTAAAAATCCATTGATGAATATTACATCTAAGGCTGCAAGAATCACTGCAATAGCCCATACATTGTCCCTCCAAGTTCTTTCTTTTCTTACTTGAGTGGGCATTGTTTTTTACTTCCTTTTCTTTAAAAATTACTTAGGCATCTTTTCGATTGCTACATCGTTCATCTGATCTCTTGTTTCGATTGAAATCTGAGATAATGCTGAATTTACTTCTGCAAGTAATGCTTCATCAGAGAATCTAACACCGATACAACCACCTGTAAAACCAATATCGAAGCAATCATTTGAATCTAAATAGATAATTGTGAATTCATCACCATAGCCCTGTACCTGAGCTTCAGCTGTTTCAGTATCTAATACGATAGCATCAACAACACCCTGGTCCAGGTTAGAGATTAATACTGGAACTGTCTTAGCACCTTCAATATGGTTAACACCAGAAATCTGATCGATTACTGTATCATACTGAGTATTGATCTGACCCTGAACTGATGCACCAGAGAACTGTGAAATACCTGTGCAGCTTGCATAAGCACCATTTGATCTTACAACTAAGCAATAGATAGTTTCATGAACTGAATAGAACTGAGAGAAATTAATTGACTGCTTTCTTGCTTCTGTATCAGCCATACCAGCAATAATTAAATCAATTGTTCCTTCATTTAATGCTGGGATTAATCCAGACCATTCAATCTGGTAAATTTCGATATCAGCATCTAAGATTTCACCGATAGCCTTAGCCATCATTACGTCATAACCTTCAGCATAGAAACCTGAATTGTTTGCTACTGGAAGGTTAGTATCAGTTGCTGCATCCTCTAACCAGTTGTTTGGAGCGTAGTCACATTCCATACCAACCTTAATAACTCTTCTTTCATTTGTTGGCTCTGGATCTGTTGGCTGATTAGATGAACATCCAACCATTGCTAACACCATGAATAATGAAATTAAAACACATAAAACTCTTCTCATAATTTGTTCCTCCTGTAAAAAATAAAATGTGTCGATATCAACCGTTTCAGGCGAGATGTTCGACACATTTAAAACTTTAAGTTTTTAGTTCGATAGCTCTCCACTGAAAGTGACAGTTTATTAAATATTCTCTAATAAACCAGCTTACATACCCTGGCAAGGTATGCGCTTCGGCGGTAACCCTTTTGTAACAGCGAATTGCCAATTATATGCCATTACTACTAATGCTTCCCGCGCCTCTATCCGGTTTTGGTTATTACCCAAAACAGTTAATATGTATGCAAGTATATTAAACCTATATATCAAGTTTGTCAAATGAAAAAATGAAAATTTTTTACTTTTTTTCAAAACGCTTTCAAATTTGTTTCATAGTTTGATAAAAATAACTATTTTTTGAAAAAAGCGACCCAATTTCTCAGGTCGCTTATTTTTAAATTTTAGTCTTCAGCTGACTCATCTAATTCAGCGTTAACTAATTCATCCATTTCTCTGCTCTTCTTCTCATCTTCTCTCTGAAGGCGAAGTTCTTTTTCTTCCTTCATCTGAGCAGCTAATTCATGAACAAGAACAGTTGTAGTTCTTTCAGCAGAGCATCCAGTTCCGGCAGGGATCATCTTACCAATGATAACATTTTCCTTTAGACCCATTAATGGATCAATCTTGCCTCTAACAGCAGCATCAGTTAATACCTTTGTTGTTTCCTGGAATGAAGCAGCTGATAACCAAGAATCAGTTTCTACAGAAGACTTAGAAATACCTAATAGCATAGGCTTGAACTTAGCAGGAATTCCATCTTCAGACATAACCTTACCATTGATTTCGGTAATTCTTGCCTTTGAAATTGAAGAGTCCTTTGTTAAGCCAGTATCGTTACCTTCTTCGATAACTACCTTACGAAGCATCTGGCAAACCATGATTTCGATATGCTTATCAGCAATATCAATACCCTGAGTACGATAAACCTTCATAACTTCCTTTAGGATATAGTTCTGAACGGCATTAACACCTGCAACAGCGATTAATTCCTTAGGATTTACTGTACCCTCAGTTAGCTTGTCACCAGCTTCAACATATTCACCAACTGACCACCAAGAACGGATAGTCTGAGTGTTATCAACCTTATGATCGATGTTTTCACCCTGTTCGTTAGTAATAGTAATCTTCTGACCAGCATTATCCTCTAATGCAGAGATTGCTGTGATTGTACCTGAAAGCTTAGCAATAACAGCTGGATGCTTAGGGCATCTTGCTTCGAATAGCTCTTCAACTCTTGGAAGACCCTGAGTGATATCTGAGTTACCTGCTACACCACCAGTATGGAAGTTACGCATTGTTAACTGAGTACCTGGCTCACCAATTGACTGAGCAGCCATGATACCAACTGATTCACCATTTTCAACAAGCTTACCTGTTGCCATGTTACGTCCATAACACTTACGACAAACACCACGTTCTGATTCACAAACGAAGGCATTTCTGATCATTACGCTTTCAATACCAGCAGCAACAATTTCCTTAGCCTTAGCTTCATCAATGAATTCATCACTTTCGATGATTAATTCACCAGTCTGTGGATTAACAACATCCTGCTTAACATATCTACCAACTAATCTATCGTATAGAGATTCAATAACTGCATTCTGCTTACGATCGATAATTGCGCTAACTACATAGCCATTTTCTGTATGACAATCGTCCTCAACAACAACTACATCCTGTGCAACGTCTACTAATCTTCTTGTTAAGTAACCAGAAGAAGCGGTCTTTAAGGCTGTATCTGTTAAACCCTTTCTGATACCATGAGAGGCAATGAAGAATTCGTTTACCTTCATACCTTCACGGAAGCATGAATAAATTGGAACCTCGATGATTGATGACTGGAATCCCTTAGCACTCTTTGCCTGAGTTGGCTTACCCATTAAGCCACGCATACCAGCTAACTGAGTAAAGTGAGACTTATTACCACGGGCACCAGACTTCCACATCATGTTGATAGGGTTCTTCTTTTCAAGTGAGTCTTCGATTTCATTACCAATCTTATCTCTAACAGCACCCCAGATATCCATTAACTGCTTTTCCCATTCCTGGTCAGTTAATAAACCTCTCTTATGAAGTCTCTGTAGCTTTTCAGACTTGCCCTTACCATCGTTAACGTAAGTCCACTTGTTTGGAGCAACCTTGATATCATCTAGTGAAATTGTCATACCTGCAACAGTAGAATACTTGAAGCCGTTATCCTTAATCATATCGAAGTAAACATGAGTGTTTCCTTCGTTTCCGTATCTCTGATAAACTTCAGCGATAACCTTACCAATATCCTTCTTCTTTAGAGGCTCTCTAACAGGCATATTAGCAATGTATGCAGGAATATCTGTACCATAGCCAACGAAGCAGCTATCTGGAGTACGCTTATTCCAATCAGAATCCTTACCAACCTCATTTACAAATGGGAAATCGCTAGGGAACATCTGGTTAAAGATAATCTTACCTACTGTTGTAATTAAATACTTTTCATTCTGTTCTTCAGTAAAGAATGACTTATTTAGTGCGCTTGCCTTTAGAGCAACTCTTGTATGAAGATGAGTCTGTCCATTGTTGTAAGCAAGTAATACTTCATCAATGTCCTTGTAAACTCTACCTTCAGACATTCCATAAGTTTCCCATAGCTGGGCACTTACTTCATCGCCTAAGCTTCTTAAGCGCTCTGCTTCAGCAAAGAATTCAGCCTTAGTTTCTTCCATTGTTAAATAGTAGTTACCAAGTACCATATCCTGAGATGGAGTAACGATTGGCTGACCATCCTTAGGACCTAAGATGTTATTTGAACCTAACATCATAATTCTTGCTTCGGCACATGCCTCTTCACTTAAAGGTAAATGTACGGCCATCTGGTCACCATCGAAGTC
>DCGH01000093.1:1519-6551 GCA_002315205.1 Erysipelotrichaceae bacterium UBA1783 | reverse complement strand
CTGGAATTTACTTTTTCAAGTAACCGGATTGTATCTAAATAGAAAAGTATTAGAATAATTATAGAAACGAGGGAAAAGAATGAATCTAAAGCAAAGAGCAAATGAATTGAAAATAGAAATTCCTGCAGTATTTTTAGCTTTAAAGGATAAAGAAACACCACTATTAGTAAAGCTGTTGGCTGGTTTTACTGTGGCTTATGCTTTATCGCCAATTGATTTAGTCCCAGACTTTATTCCGGTGCTAGGATATTTGGATGATGTAATTATTCTTCCTGCTTTCATTGCTGTCATTATAAAGCTTATTCCCATAGATGTATGGCAAAGGTGTAAAGAGAATTCTAAGCAATTAGTGCAGCAGGGTTTACAGAAGAAGTGGTATTATGCACTTCCAATTATTTTTATTTGGATTTTAATTCTATTTATAATTATTTTATTAATAAGAAAAGGTGGGGAAAATGCATAGAGTACAGGCGAAAGGAATTCTATCTTCCAATAATGGCATGAATGTATATCGTGGCTGTAGTCATGGATGCATTTATTGTGATAGCAGAAGCAAATGTTATCAGATGAACCATGCTTTTGAAGATATTGAAGTAAAGGAAAACGCACCAGAGCTTTTAGAGAAAGCATTGAAATCAAAAAAGAAGAAATGCATGATTGGTACGGGTGCAATGTGTGATCCATATGTTCACTTAGAGATGAGGGAGAAAATAACCAGAAAATGTCTTGAGGTAATTGAAAGCTATGGTTTTGGCCTAGCTATTCAAACAAAATCCGATCGTATTCTAAGAGATTTGGATTTGCTGAAAAAAATTAATGAAAATGGCAAATGCGTTGTACAAATGACATTAACAACATTTGATGATGATTTGTGCAGAATGGTTGAACCAAATGTCTGCTGCAGCTCAAGAAGAATCGAAGTGTTAAATATCATGAAGGAAAACAATATTCCAACCATTGTATGGCTTTGTCCATTATTACCATGGATTAATGATACAAAGAAAAATGTTCTGGCAATTTTAGAAGCCTGTTATGAAGCTGGTGTAAAAGGAATTATATGCTTTGGTATGGGTGTAACCTTAAGGGAAGGAAATAGGGAATACTTCTATCAATGCTTAGATGAGAAATTTCCAGGTTTAAAACAGAAATATATTGAAAGATACGGTAATAGCTATGAAATATCCAGCCCAAGGGAAGCTGAGCTATATCGAGTATTTATTGATTTTTGTAAAGAGCATAATATGATGTATACACCAGAGCAATGCTTTAAATACATGAATGAATTTCCACAGAAACAAACCCAGCTCTCTTTGTTTTAAAAAGAATAAAGGCACCATTGGTGCCTTTTACTATTCAATAACCTTTCCTGGATTTAGGATATGCTTTGGATCAAAGGTATCCTTGATTCCTTTCATTAAAGCAATCTGAGTTGGTCCAACTCTTTCTGCAAGATACTTCTTCTTAGCGTGTCCAATGCCATGCTCACCACTGGTAAATCCCTTTAGTTCGCTGGCCTTACGATACATTGCATCCATACAGCTGGTAACAATTGTAGGCCATGCTTCATCAGAGATATTATCTTTACATACATAAATATGTAAATTACCATCACCAGCATGACCAAAGCTCCTGATTCTAACATTATATTGTTCAGATAGAGTTCTAACATAGCTTAAGAAATCATAAACCTGATTGATGTTAACAACAACATCACATTCATCCATTGTCGTTGTAGAGTTTTTGATCGCCTCTAAAAATGCACCTCTAGCATCCCAGATAGAGGATTGACGGTCATCGGTATCTGAAATATAAACATCAATAGCTCCTCTAGCTAAAGCAAGCTTACAGGTGTCATCATACATCTCAGCAATCTGTACCTTATTGTTTCCTGAGTAGGATGCAATTAAGTAAGCGGCATATTTATTAGAAGGGAATTGCTTACCTAAAAATTCAGTAGCGTCATCAATTACTTCCTTTTCACAGAACTCTAATGTTGTTGGCTGGTTTGGTAAAGCCAAAATAGCTGGAACTGTATCCAGACAGCTCTTTAAATCATTAAATGGAATTAATAGAGAAATCATCTTTCTAGGCTTAGCTAAAAGCTTCATATATAGCTTTGTAACAATCGCTAATGTTCCTTCAGAGCCTACTAATAAATCCTTTAAGGAATAGCCTGAGGAATTCTTGGCAATTTTACCACCTAGCTGCATAATCTCACCATTTGGTAAAACAACCTCCATGCCTCTAACATAGTCTCTGGTTACACCATATTTTACTGCTCTCATACCACCAGCATTGGTCATAACGTTACCACCAACAGAAGCACTCTTTTCACCTGGATCTGGAGCATATAACAGATTCTTTTTTGCACATTCAGCAATTAATGTCATTAATCTGACACCTGGTTCAAGAACTACGGTCATCGTTTTTTCATCAATTTCCAGAATCTGATTCATATCCTCTAAGGAAAGAACAATACCACCATGTAAAGCAACACAGCCACCACATAAGCCAGTGCCAGCACCACGAGGGGTTACAGCAATATTATTATCGTAGCAATATTTCATTACCACACTGACATGATTTGTATTTTTAGCCTTAACAACGATTTCTGGTGTATATTTGCCATACTCAGTCATCTCGTCATGGGTATATTCCTCATTGATGCTTTCACCAACAAAGACATTATCATTACCAACTAGATTTTGAATTGCTAGAATATCTTCATTATTAATCTGATGATACATCTTATTTACCTCCTTGAATCTTTTGAATTAATTCAGGAATAATCTGATACAGGTCGCCAACGACAGCATAATGAGCTATATTGAAGATTGGCGCATTTGGATCATTATTGATGGATACAATTGTACCAGAATTCTGCATACCGCTGATAAACTGAATAGCACCAGAAACACCAACGGTTACAATTAGCTTTGGCTTTACGGTTCTGCCAGATAAGCCAATCTGGAAGGAAACATTACCAACGCCCTTTTCAATCATTGGTCTAGTATAGCCGATAACAGCGTTTAATTCCTTAGCGAGCTTTTCTACTAACTCTATTCCTGCTTCATCCTTTACACCATTACCACATACAACAATGATTTCAGCATTACTGATATCCTTAATAGCTTGTTTATGATGGATTTCTTCGATTGTAATTGCGCTGATTAGCTTTTCTTCATCAATATCCTTAATTTCTACAACACCAGTTGGGTTTTCGACTTCCTTTGCCTGATCGAATACCTTGTATCTTACTGTAGCAAATTGAGGACGGGTATTGGTTGTAATAATCTGAGCCATGATGTTACCACCAAAGGCTGGACGAATCTGAACTAAATCAGTATTTTCTCTCATCTGTAAAATTGTTGTGTCAGCAGTCAAGCCTGTTCTGAATCTGACAGCAACTCTTGGTGCCAGACAACGTCCGTTGGTTGTAGCACCTACTAATACACTTGATGGCATTAGATAATTAATGGCATCTTCAAAAACATTTGTATAAATATCACTCTTAAAATACTCTAAGGCTGGATGATCATAAACTAAAACCTGGTCGACACCATATTTTAGTAATTCATTAGCTTTATCTTGGATATGATAGCCAATAAATAAAGCATAAACCTTTTGATGTGTTACCTTTACTAACTCAATCGCTTTACCGATTAGCTCAATAGTAACAGGATGAATCTGACCATCAGTATGTTCAACATAGACTAATACACCCTTGTATAAATCCTTATCAACACCCTGTCTGATTTCTTCCTTGTAGCTGATTGCCTCTACTGGGCAAGCTTTCATACAGGCTTTGCATGATTTACATCCACTACTTACCTCAATTTTTCCATGGCTGTCAAAGCTTAAAGCATCAAATGGGCATGTCGCAACACAGCTGCCACATTGAATACATTGGTCATGATTAATAACAATGCCACTCATATTACTTTCCCTCCACAAATCTTAAAGATAAAAGCTTATTATATAGCTTATCTGCTACCTCTTTGGCTTCACCTTCATAGCGCTCTGACTTGACATCACTAGTAGGCTCAAAGATTCTCTCTACCTTGGTAGCACTTCCTGAAAGACCATATTTCTTTTCGTTTTTCACAGGCATATCGTTAAAGGTTAACACATGAATTTCTTTATTCTTACTGTCCTGCTGCTTACGATAGGATGGTAAGCGTGGCTGGAAAATATCCTTTTCAATCGTTAAAACACAAGGGAAGTTCATCGTTACTGTCGCCTGGTAATCATTCATATCCTGCTTAACAGTAATAACACTTTCATTGACATCAACGATTTCCTTAACCCAAGGAACCACAGGGATATTCAGATATTCGGAAATAGCTGGACCTGTCTGGGCAGTATCTCCATCCGTTGTCTGCTTACCACAGATGATTAAATCGTAGCAGTCAATGGCTTCGATACCTTGAGCTAAGGTGTAAGAGGTAGCTAATACATCAGCGCCACCAAACTTTCTGTCACTTAATAAATATCCTTCATCAGCGCCCATAGAAAAGGCTTCGGTTAATACCTCTTTGGCATTTGGTGGACCCATAGAAATCGCAAAGACTTCACCACCAAGCTTCTCCTTAATCCTTAATGCAGTTTCTAATGCATAAAGGTCAAAGGGGTTCATAATGCTGTCAACGCCACCTCTCATTAATACACCAGTCTCAGGATTTACTTTTACCTTTTGAGAATCTGGTACCTGCTTTAAACAAACAATTATGCGCATAATTATACCTCGTTTATATTTTTTCTTTATTACATTATATCACTAGAAATTTGTGAAAAATAAAATAAGATGTAAACGCTTAACATTATAATGAGATATTGAAATAATTTGTAATAGGTATAAAATGGAAAAGTCATTGCTATTGTAAAGGGGATGAGTAAAATGACAGTATTAATTTCGTTATCAATCGCATTAATCGCAGGATTAATTTTAGCTAAATTAGTAAAGCCAATAAAGCTACCTTCAGTAACCGCTTATCTGGTTGCAGGTATCTTAGTAGGCCCATTCTGCTTAGGT
>DCGH01000093.1:0-1497 GCA_002315205.1 Erysipelotrichaceae bacterium UBA1783 | reverse complement strand
GGGTGTAGGTTTCATAGATGAAGAAGCAGTAAAGTCTATGTCATTAATTTCTGATGTTGCTTTAGGATTTATTGCTTTCTCTATTGGTAACGAGTTTAGAATTGAAAGCTTAAAGAAGACAGGAAAGCAGGCAACAATTATTGGTATTGCTCAGGCAGCGGTAACAACACTTGTAGTAGATATTTCATTATTAATCTGCAGCAAGCTTGGCTATCTAACAACAGCCCAGGCAATTACACTAGGAGCTATCGCAACTGCAACTGCTCCAGCAGCAACTCTAATGGTTGTCAGACAGTATCATGCTCAAGGTGAAACGGTTGACCTATTATTACCAATTGTTGCATTAGATGACGCCGTTGGTTTAATGGTATTCGCTATCTCATTTGGTGTTGCTAAGGCAATCTCAAGTGGTGTTATGGATATCTATTCTATTATTGTAAATCCTATTTTAGAAATTGTTTGTTCTTTAGGATTAGGTGCTTTATTAGGATTTGTTCTTTCTCAGAATGAAAGCTTACTATATGAAAAGTTCCACGAAAAGAATCAGAGAGTATCCGTATTAATTGCTTTCGTATTCTTATCAGTAGGCTTAAGCAAGATGGAATTTGAATTAGGACAGATTTCTATTGGCTTCTCTTCATTATTAGTATGTATGATGTTGGGTACAGTGTTCTGCAATTTACATGATGACTCTGAATACCTAATGAATAAGACAGACAACTGGACAACAGCATTACTTGCAATCTTCTTCGTTATTTCTGGTTCAGAGCTAGATATGAGCGTATTTGCTAGTAAGGTAACAGTTATCCTTGGTGTTGTTTACATTGTTACAAGATGTATCGGTAAGTATGTTGGCTCTTACATTTCTGCTAAGGCAACTGGCGTTAATGATAAGACATGCAAGTACTTAGGTATCACATTATTCCCTCAGGCTGGTGTAGCTTTAGGTATGTGTGTTACAGCTAGAAGCTTAGGTGAAGAGGGTACACTAATTGCTAATATTACATTAATGGCAATTTTAATCTATGAATTAGTTGGACCAATGCTAACAAAGATTGCGTTAACTAAAGCAGGAGATATCAAAGAGTAAAACGATAAACAGTGGTTATCCACTGTTTTTTTGTGGCTTGATAAAACAATAAAGAAGATCCAAATGGTATTCAGCATTTCCTAAGGTTTTATCGTGCTTTTTAGGGTTTACAAATACAAGGTAAACCTTTATACTTATTTTGCAAAGGTAATGATTAGAAGAGTAATTATAGTCTAATTGTAGAGAGATATCGTTTGGGTGAAAGATATTATGAAAGCTATAATGAACATGGTCTATGAACCGTCTTGGCGATAGGTAGTCAAGAACGTATGACGGCGTTAACGTAATTGAGAAGCAACTAAGGTGGTACCACGTTTTAAACGTCCTTGAAATGGTACCTTTTTTTATGGGAGGATTTGGACATATGGAAAATAAGGGAAAGTATTACATTACAACAGCTATTGCCT
>DCGH01000021.1 GCA_002315205.1 Erysipelotrichaceae bacterium UBA1783 | reverse complement strand
AAGGGCGATTGTACAATCGCCCTTAAAACAAATCGACGTTTGATTTAAATACTAATACTAGTCAGCTAATACCATATGACGGTAGTTATCAACACCACCAGCATGGAACTGGATACCAGTTAACTTTGTATTAACTAATGCAGCTTCACCATTCTGGTAAACTGGAACTACTGCATAGTCACCTAATAATGTCTTTTCAGCATCAAGCATTAAATTCCATCTTGCATCTGAGTTAGCAGCACTTGCACCGAATTCAGCTTCATATACCTGTGAATCATATGTAGATGAATTGTAGTGTCCGTAGTTGTTAGATGCACCTGAAGTGAATAGATCAATATATGTCTGAGGGTCAGCATAGTCAGGACCCCAACGATGTAATGCAACCTCATATACACCATTCTGCATATCCTTTAAACGAGTCTTCTTAGGCTCAGACTTTAGATTAATTGTGAAGCCTGCATCCTGTAAACACTTCTGGATATATGTAGCAACGTTTGTAGAAACGTCTGAATCTTCAAATAATAATTCTAATGTAATATCTCCACCTAATTCAGCCTTAGCCTTTTCATAATAAGACTTAGCAGTTTCAAGGTTGAAGTCAACTAGCTTACCCTGAGTAACACGGTAGTCAGTACCATTGTGGAATGCGAATCCCTGAGGAATGATACCTTCAGCAGCGATTGAGCCATCCTTTAATACCTTAGCAGCAATTGTTTCTCTATCAATTGCATAGTAAATAGCAGCTCTTACATTTTCATTAGCAATAGCACTTACTTCCCAGTTTAATGATAAATACCATAAGTAACCAGCAAGCTTGCTAGTATAACCAGCATCATCTGCATAAGTATCAATTAATTCACTAGTTAGCTTAACATAGTCAATATTGCCACTTTCATATTCAAGAACAGCTGACTGACCCTGGATATAACGGAAAATGATTTCATCTGCAGCAGAAGCATCAGCGTTAATATAAGCATCATTCTTAGCGAATGAATAATGATCATTCTGAGTCCATTCAGTCATTACATATGGTCCACAATAAATCATGTTATCCTTTGTTAAACCATACTGGTCGCCCTGAGCTTCAACATATTCCTGATTTAATGGGAATAATGATGGGAATGCACATAATGATAGGAAGAAGTCACATGGCTGAGACATCTTAACAACGAATGTCTTAGCATCAGTTGCTTCATAAGAAGTGATGTAGCAAGTTTCAATTAAGAATGCATAATCAGCAGCTGTATCTGGATTTACTAATCTATCCCAGCTATAAACAAAGTCTGCAGCAGTTACATCAGTACCATTTGACCACTTAATTCCATCCTTTAAAGTGAAGGTATAAGTTAAGCCATCTTCAGAAACAGTCCAAGTAGCTAAATCTGGAACTGGAGTTCCATTTGCATCTAACTCTGCAAGACCTGCCATACATAGAGTTAAGGCGATAAATGAAGTACCATCAGTTGCTAAAGATGTATCCATAGAGATTAAATCTGTATCTGTAGCAATTGTAACAGCCTTCTTTGCGGCTGGTTCAGGATCTTTAGTTCCACATGCAGCAACAGATAGAACCATAAATACTGAAAGTAAAACAATTAATAATTTTTTCATATTTGGTTTTCCCCTCCTAATATGTGTATATTTTACACCTATTTTTCACATTTTCAAGAAATATTTTTCATTTTTTTATGAAACAATTTTCATTATCATCACTTTCCTTCATTGTTCTTTTAAAAACACTATTTTTTTCTTATAATAGTAATGAAAAAGGGGAATAACCATGAAATTATCAAATAAAACAATTCGTTTAATAAGAAATATTATCGCTATCGCCATTATTGGTTTTCTAGCTTTCAACTATATTTCCAATTTTTTATCTTCTAATGACCCTGTATCACCAAATACACCAGTCATTGTAGATCCAGGAAATAATCAGCAGACCATTGATGAAAATGGATCCTACGATCAAAAGGACGATGTTGCTCTATATATTCATACCTATGGACATTTACCATCTAACTTTATGACCAAATCTGATGCCAAAAAGCAAGGCTGGTCCTCTGGTGCCTTAGATACTGTCATACCAGGAAAATCGATTGGTGGCGATCGATTCGGCAATAACGAAGGTCTTCTTCCCCAAAAGGATGGCCGAGTCTATTATGAGTGTGATATTGATACAGTTGGCAAAAAGAAACGAGGAGAAAAACGAATTGTTTTCTCCAATGATGGTCTGATTTATTATACAGACGATCACTATGAAAGCTACACATTACTATATGGGGAGGAATAAGCTATGCAGATTTTTATTTTAGACGGCGCTGAAATGGTTGATAGAGATACTGCCTATGACTACATTTCGGAGACATTAAGATTACCCGATTATTTTGGCCACAATTTAGATGCTTTAGCGGATGCTCTTTCAGAGCTGACACCCGACTGTATTATTATCTTATTGAATTCATTTAATCTGATTGATAATTTAGATAAATATGGTGTAAAAATGATTCAGGTCTTCCAGCAGGCTGCTGCAGAGGAATACTCATTTACCTTCATCAAGAAGTAAAAACGAAATGGGGCTGTAAAAAAATAAACA
>DCGH01000027.1:5369-5557 GCA_002315205.1 Erysipelotrichaceae bacterium UBA1783 | reverse complement strand
TGTTATATAAAAGGTAGATACTACCTTTTTTCTTTTTTTGTTGAATGAAATAGTCATTGTATTATAGAATTAAAATAAGTTTTTATGGAGGAGATAAAATGAGTAATTTTTCAAATGATGCTGTGAATTTAGAAGCATTGAAGAAAAAAGCATTTAATTTACGTTGGGCAGAGGTAGAGGATGGCGTT
>DCGH01000027.1:499-5340 GCA_002315205.1 Erysipelotrichaceae bacterium UBA1783 | reverse complement strand
TAACTGCTGCTGATCCTGACTATCCAATTGCACCTGAAATTAAAAAGGCAATGAGTGACTATATAAGTGAAGGTTATTTTTCATATACACCAAAGCTAGGATTAAAGGAATTTAAGGAAGCATTCTCAAAGGCTGTGTATACTAGAAAGGGTGAAGTAATTGACCCTGAGCTAGTATTACCTATTGATAGTGCTGCAAGAGCAATGCATATTATCGCTAAAGCGTTCTTACAGCCAGGAGATGAAATGATTGTCTTTGATCCATGTGATTATCTATTTAGAGAATCATGCGAACAGGCTGGAGGGGTTCCAGTATTCTATTCATGTCAATTGGACCCAGTAAACAGAAAGATGGATTTAAGTAAGCTAGAAAGTGTTATTACAGAAAAGACAAGAATGATCGGTTTATGTAATCCTCATAATCCTTATGGATTAACCTATACTGAAGAGGAACTGGATTACATTATGTCAATTTGTGAAAAACATAATCTGTATATTTTAAATGATGAAATCTGGTCAGATATTATTTATTCAGATGCCAAGTTTAATTCCATTTATTGCTTAGGCAATGAAAGATGTAAAAATGTATTATCTGTCTTTGGATATTCAAAGAGCTTTGGCTTAGCTGGATTAAGAATTGGTAATCTGTACTGTACTGATAGGGATAACTTCGATAAACTAGTAGAGTCAGCTCAGGTATTATCTACTGCTGGAGGAGCAACATCTATTTCTCAGGTTGCTGCTACAGCTGCAATGAATGAAGCATATTACTATGTAGATGAATTTAGAGAGCACATCAAGAATAATAGAGATTATGCAGTAGATTTCATTAATCAGTTACCAATGCTAAAGGCTTATAAGCCAATGGCCACTTATTTACTATATGTAGATATTACTGAAACAAAGATGGATGCTGTTGATTTCTGTAATTATTTAAGAAAAGAGTATAAGCTTGCAGTGGTTCCTGGTGGAAAAAAATTCTTTGGTGATCAGTCAGAAGGTCATATCAGAATATGCATTGCTACTAGTGAAGAGATTCTTCATGAGGCAATGGAACGATTAGGAAATGCAGTAAGGAATTTAGCGAACAAATAAAAGGGATTATTCAAAAATCCCTTTTTTTATTGTAACTCTAGAATAACAGAATCATAGCTATCTAACTGAATTGTCATTTTATTGCGATAGCTGTAGGTCTTATCGGTATTGACATTATAGGCCTTGCCTTCTGCTTTAGCATTAATATCACTAGCAAAGATTGTAAAGTTTTTTACCTTATTATCGAAGTTAAATACAGCCAAGTAGGTTGTTTCTTCTTCATTCAAATAATAAATATTACTTGTTGAAGCCATTGTTAATGGCATAAAGGCCTTGTGCTTTCTGGCAATTTCGTTTAGCTTTTCGTTATTGGCAATATCCTTCACACGCTGCTTTGCATCAGCACCTTCTTTTTCATTAGTGCCAAAGTCATCGGATAATAGCATTAAACTACCTGAAATCACAGAAGCATTATAGCGGCTTCTTGCCTCATTGACTGTAGTAGTACCACGACCATCAACAATAGAATTGTATAGTACTGTATGATCTGGGTCATTGTATTGATAAATGGTATCATTGCACCAATAGCTATAGGTAAGAGCATTTAGTACATATTTACTGTCTTGACCATGACCAAAGCTGTCACAGCTCATTCTTCTTGCATGACCATATCCTGCTGGATAAAGTGGGGCAATGGATAAGGAAATAAAGATATTACTGCCCTTTAATTCCTCTAAAAGAATGTTGTAAAAATAAGCAAGCGCTTGTCTTCCTGTTTTAATATCTCTGTTATATCTTTGTCCCTCTAAGGCACCATGAGATAAGAAATCAATCTTCAAATAATCAAAGCCTAAATCAACAATTTCCTTTAGCTGTATTCTTAAATCCTTTTCAGCTTCAGGGATGGTAATATCAACTGGTAGCTTTGAATCAATTGGTAAGTAGTTTGTTCCATCAGGTTTCTTTAAAACAATATCCTTTTTGAATTTTAATAGGGAGCCCTTTAATGGAACTAAATTCATCATCTCCATATGCATTAATGGAGCAATATAGGTACCAACCTTCTGTCCTTGCTCATGAAGCTGTTTGATTGCTTTTTTGATTTTTCCCTTATCTAATCCAAAGGTAGCATCTAGGTTGATATAGGTTGTATTGTTTTCAGTTTTAAAATTAGGTAATTCCTTTTGAATGAAGCGTCCAGCTTCCTTTAAATGATCGATGGTTGTTGAAATGGCTAAGGCGCTATAGGAGTTCCAGCCAAAGATTACCTCACCATTATTTCTTAGCATATCCTTATTGGCTGATAGCTTTCCATATTCCTTTAAGCCAGCTCTGATATCGTTGTAGTATCCTACAACAAAGCGACTGGATTGTACCTTGTGAGCTGTTTTAAAGCCATGTGGCAGCTGATCATGAGTGCCACTATCACTAATGCCACTGACAGCACTAAACACTCTGGCGTCATTATTTGCACAGACAACACCATTCTTCCAGAAGTCAAAATCTAATGCACCAATGATGATGCCATTGAATGAAGAATCATCATAAATAGAGGTTACCTCATAGCTGGTTCTGCCTGGTGCTAAATAGCATGACTCATAGTGAACCCACATATCATTATCATAAGGAACTAGTAGCATTTTTGTATCCAGATTAGAGAATAGTGGATGACATAGGTTGCTTGGATAAGCAAACTCTAATGGAACAATCTGATTGGTTGTAATTATTTTCTTGCTGTTTTCAACTGAAAGAGACATTGTAAAATAAGGCTTATCATCCTCAACAAAGAAGTTTTGAACTAATAAATAGCCATCCTTTTTATAAGAAATGGTTGCCTTATAGCCTTCTTCAATAGCAGAAATCGTATAGTTTAAACGTTTGGCATCCTTTGTAGAAAGAATAGTTCCATCCTCTAAAACGATTTTAGAGTAGCACCAGCTGTAATCAACATCATCAACAGAGAACATAAAGGTATTGTTGCTCATTAATTTGATTTTGATGCGTGATAAAAGGATTGTTCCTTCTGAAACAACTGGTTTATTGACCATATCCATGATTTTATCTGCAAAAGTCTTCTCAGCCATTGTTTAGTTCTCCTGTCCATACTATTATATTACATTTTCCTGAAGAAAAATATTAGCATATGCAATATAGTTTTATGTTATAATTTTACTGTTAGATTATTTAACAAATAATAAGAGGTACATTTATGAAAAAGGCATTAACTGAAGAGCAGTTAGCTGTGAAAAAGGCAGACGAGCAGGTAGAAATTGCCAAGCTTGAAAAGGACAAAGCCTTCCACAACAAAAAGAATTACTTGATCATCCTAACCATTGTTTTAACTGTTGTTTACATTGTCGATGAATTAGCATCCAATGTTAGAGGAACCGTAGAAACATTTACTATCTGTGATCTGTTTGGCGTATCATTTGGTACAGGTGAATATGATAATGCAGCAGCAACCCTAGGCTTAGTTACTACAGGCTGTTACTTAATTTATTTAATTGCACCATTCTATAAGTCTTTAGCAGATAAATTTGGCAGAAGAATTTTCTTAATTATCAATACTATCGGTATGGGTGTTGGTTTAGCTGTTTCTATTGCGATTAAATCTGTTCCGTTATATTTATTAGGCTGTGTCATTATGACCTTCTTTACACCAAACGATATGCAGGTTATCTACATTATGGAATGTGCACCAAAGCAGCATCGTGCAAAGCTTTGTTCTATTACAAAGGGTATTGCCTTAATTTCAGTTTCATTATTAGGTATTTTAGTTAATAACTTCGTTTCAAGAGATAATGTTGCCAGCTGGAAGGTTGTTTATTTTGTGCCAATGATTTTAGCATTTGTTATTGGTATTGCTGCAATCTTCTTTGTTAAGGAAACACCAGTTTATGTTGAAAAGAGATTACAATATTTAAATAGCTCTGATGAAGAAAGAGAATTAGTAGAGCAAGAGGAAAAGGCTGAAAAGACTAATAGTAACAATCCAAGTGTTAAGGCAGCCTTCAAGTATATTTTCTCTCATGAGCAGACAAAATACATTGCCTTAATCGCTATTATCTTTGCCTTTACAACAGGCTATACAGGAAAATATCAGACCATGATTGAATCTGGTGTTGCAAAGAATATTTTAACAGCTAATGATTCAAATATTATTTTAATGTTCTACCCATTAATCAATGGTATCTTCACTCTTATTGGTGGTTTCATTACGGATAAGCTAGGCAGAAAGAAATCCGCTTTAATTCTAGGATTATGGGCAGCAGGAGGATTAGTTGTATTCTCACTAGGCTGTACATTAGGATTTAGTGGTTACGTAACAGGCTTTGGCTATGGTCTATCAATCGCTGGATTATGGTCAATTTCTGATATGATTTATTTCATTATTACCTCTGAAAATACACCAACTGATATGCGTAGCTCTGTTGTTGGATCAATGCAGCTAATCGGTATGGTTGGTACAGGCTTCAATATGATCTGGAATTCAGTATCTATGGTATTATTCGGATCTATCAATTTAGCTTTAGTATTAACAATTTCATATTTACCTCTAATGTGCGTTGCCTTAACAATTATGATGCTTAAGGTTAATGAAACAAAGGATGTCGATTTAACATCTATTGAAGGATAAGAAAAAAGGTCCACAGATTTGTGGGCCTTTCCTTTGGCTTATTCAATCATGATTGTATTTTTATTTTCGATTTCTGCAACGTTCTTTGGAACCTCTAATCTTAAGACACCATCCTCAAATTTAGCCTTAATCATTTCAGCACCAATGTTTTCTCCAACATAGAAGCTTCT
>DCGH01000027.1:0-448 GCA_002315205.1 Erysipelotrichaceae bacterium UBA1783 | reverse complement strand
CCTTCCTTATCCTTTTCATCCTTGTCTAAGCCCTTAGCAGCAGTAACAGTTAAGCAGCCATTTTCAAGCTTTAAAGTAATTTCATCCTTCTTGAAGCCTGGTAAATCAATTTCTACCTCATAATGGTCTTCATGCTCCTTAACATCGGTTAACATTTCCTTAGAAGCATGCTTACCATAAAGCTTTCTTTCTACCTCACTAGCATTCTTTGTCCATGGGAAGAAATCCATCCAATCATCAAATAAATTCTCTGCAAATAATTTAGGTTCTAACATAGTCATTTACCTCCTTTACTTTCTAATCAATGTTCTACTAATAAGTGAACTATGTTTATCAAGCAAGGGAATGGAGGGTTTAGATCTTTGTTTTTTATTACAGGATCTTCTCTGATTTCCTTGTACAATTATGTTATAGTCCTATTTGTTAGCACTGTCAATAGGAGAGTGCT
>DCGH01000105.1:594-12341 GCA_002315205.1 Erysipelotrichaceae bacterium UBA1783 | reverse complement strand
CTCAAATTCGTTCAAAAACAGCAATACGTTCTTCAAAAAAACATATTTTTATTGATCCATCAATCGGATTGGCTGCGCTAGGCATTGGTCCTGAGTATTTTAAAAACGATTTGGATTTGTTTGGGCACGCTTTTGAAAACATGGTTTTAAGAGACCTATTATCATTTGCTCAAAATCACAATGGTAAAATAATGCATTATCGTGATGATACTGGGTTGGAAGTAGATGCGATATTCCAATTAGCCGATGGAAAATACGCATTAATAGAAATCAAGACTGGGGAAGGNNAAAATTCCTCAGGCAGAAGAATCATTATTAAAATTCAAAAAAGTAATAAAAGATCATAATGAAAAAGCATTGGCAGATAAAGAACATCCATTACCAGTTTACCGCGAACCATCGGCATTAATCATAATATGTGCAAATGCATCTATGGCATATACTACAGACCAAGGTGTAAAAGTTATTCCTGTTGGTTGTTTAAAAGACTAATATCAACGGAATTAATATATTTTAAGAGGGGATAGCATTTATGTTGTATCCTCTTATATCAATCAAGCTACCTCTATAATTAAATGCTTTTCAAGTTATATGGAACAATAGAAGGAGCAGCAACCATTGCTACTCCTTTTCATTATCTTCTATAATTCAATCTGCTCCAATTCATTAATCCAGATTCTTGCTGTAGCATCTGAAGGCATACGCCAATCTCCTCTAGGAGATAAGCAGATAGATCCAACCTTGACTGCATCTGGCATACAGCTTCTCTTAAACTGCTGAGAGAAGAAACGCCAATAGAAGGTTCTTTCCCACTTTAGAATTGTTGCTGCATCAAAATCATCCTTAAATGCTCTTTCAGCCATATGGAAAATCTTTGTTGGGCTCATGCCAAATCTCAACATATAGTATAGGAAGAAATCATGTAATGCATAAGGTCCTACCTTATCCTCCGTAATCTGAGCAATCTTACCAGAAGCATCTGGTGGTAATAGCTCTGGAGAAATTGGAGTATCTAAAATATCCTCTAATGTATCCTTAGCAATCGTAAACTGCTCTAATTGAGAAATGGTTTCAATCATCCAACGAATTAAAGTCTTAGGAATTGAGGTATTCACACCATACATACTCATCTGATCAGCATTATAGGTACACCAGCCTAAAGCTAATTCAGATAAATCACCTGTGCCAACAACTAATCCACCACTTTTACCAGCATAGTCCATTAAAATCTGAGTTCTTTCTCTTGCCTGGCTATTTTCATAAGTCAAATCATGGTTTTCAGGGTCCTGACCAATATCTCTAAAGTGTAAATTGACAGCTTCCTTGATATCAATTTCAACTGATGTAATATTTAGCTTTTCCATTAAATCTAAGGCGTTTTTATAGGTTCTGCCACTTGTTCCAAAGCAAGGCATTGTAATACCAATGACATCCTTTGTGCTTCTGTTAAGCTGTCTGATTGCTTCTACCGCAACTAATAATGCTAAGGTAGAATCCAAGCCACCAGAAATACCAATGACAGGCTTACAGTTAACATGCTCTAAACGCTTCTTTAAGCCAGCTACCTGCATCTGGAAAATAGAATCACAGCGCTGGAAGCGATCCTTATTATTTGCTGGGACAAATGGAAGCTTATAAATATCTCTTAAAGAGCCATCGGAAGTAAACTCATTTTCTTCACCAGCAACCTCGACAGTCTTAGAAGGATAATCCTTAAAGATTTCACAGAACTTATCATAGGTTGTATTCTTTAATCTGCTTCCTCTGATACGATCTAAATCAATATCAGATGCAATTACAAAATCAGAGCTGATTTCATTTTTGCTTTCAGCAAGAGTGGAACCATTCTCACAGATTAAGCAATGACCTGAGAAAATTAAATCCTGAGTTGATTCACATCTGCCTGCAGAGCAATAAACATAGCCACAATACTGAGCAGCTGTCTGTGATACAACTAACTGCTTTCTGTAATTTCTTTTACCAATAATTTCATTAGAAGCAGACAGATTCACAATGATCTCAGCACCTTTAGCACATAATAAAGAGCTCACAGGAATTGGTGCCCATAAATCCTCACAGATTTCAATACCAAGCTTTAAACCTTTAATATCATAAATTAAGCTGGAACCAATTGGCACACCCTTATATTCACTTACCTGTAAAGAGGTTGCACTATCAAACCATCTCTGTTCATAGAACTCAGAATAATTTGGTAAATAGGTCTTAACAGAAATACCATATAGCTTTCCCTTATAAATAACTGCAGCACAGTTATATAAATGACTATTGATATCAATTGGTAAACCAACAACAATAACACTATCCTTTTCTTTAGATACCTCTTTAATCTGATCTAATGCTAAATAGCTATCACGAATCAAAGTCTTCTGAAAGAATAAATCAGCACATGTATAACCCGTAATACCTAGCTCAGGGAACACTAAAATATCACCATCATTTTCTTGGATCATTTTAACTGTTTCGGCCACATTAAACTGTACATTTCCTACCTGAATATTTGGAACACAAGCAAACGCTCTTACGTAATTTTCCATACACATTCACCTCTTTTTTGTTAATAATATAGCACTAACGGAAGCACAAAAAAAGGTCATTTTATAAATTGACCTTTCATATACTCTCATCCATGCTTTTTAAGAAGCTTAAAATAGAGCTGAAAATATTTGCTACATCTTCATCAAGCCATGACCTGGCTTGTTGCTCTGTTTCTCCTTCATTAATCATTTCTTTTAATACTTTGCTAATATCCAATTAAAACACCTCCGTTTGAATAGCATGAAGTACTAATTTCGTTTTTGGCAGTTTCTCGGCATACTCCTCAACTTGCTCAAAATCTAGATCATTTATCATCTTTCGATAGTTGTTTAGTACTTCTTTATAATAATCAAACGGTAATTTACTCTTATTTCTAATAAGTTCAATTAGCATTCTTTCTTTGGAGAAAATCTTTAATACTTCTCCTTCATAAGCAATAGTTTCCATCCCCAACTTTAAGCTATTGTTATTGTCAAAAATCTGTTTAACTTTTTTATCCTTAATCTTTGAATCATCTTTGTCGGTAGCTAAATAGTATTGTGATGGTATTGTATCTGTTAAACCATGATAGTAAAAGGCGCTATTCAACGTAAAAACTGCTTTTGGATATTTCTTATTAACAATCGAAATTTCAGTAACTTCTTTCTTATCCGAATAAATCCCTTTAGCAATTTTATACAAATCACCAGCTTGAATTGCTTGCTTCAATCTATAATCACTGCCAAATTTGTTTAAGCATTCTTCATATGAAAACAGCAATTATAACACCTCTTTCATAGTTTCTATCCGTATTATTCTTTATTTTACGGATTTTTAATTAACTATATTTTACTGTTTTAATTGTAATTAGTCAAATTAAAAAAGAGATTGTTTTTCTAATCTCTTTTCCACATTACATATATAACTAAATCTTTTTCCAATTCTTATCTTAGCTTTGCCTTCTTTGGCCAAGGGAAGAATAAATAATAGATAATAGCGACAATACCAGCACTGCTAAAGCCAACTGCTCCAGCAAAGTAAATGATTCGAATATCATAGACAATACTTAAACCAATAACAACGAATATATATCTTGCTAAGCATTGAGTCAAAATACCATTAATCATTGGATAGGTAACATTACCTGCAGCTCTAAAAGCACCATGTAAGGTATGAGAAATGCCCAAGAATACATAGCTGAATACCACACATCTTGTCATTGCTACACCATGAGAGACAACTGCTGGATCCTGGTTGACCATACTGATTAATGGAGTAGCAAAGATAAAGATTAATGAGCAGGTCACAATACCAACAATAGCCACTAAAACCAAGCTCTTTAATAAAATTTCCTTAGCTCTATCATACATCTTAGCCCCATAGCATTGCGCTACCATATTGGTCGTTGCACTAGAGAATCCAATTAATGGAATCTGGGCAAAATTAGCAATCTTATCCGCAGCGCCAATACCCGCAATAGCTTCATTTGAGAACTGGTTGGTATAGGATTGAACCATCATTGCACTAAAGGCAATTAGCATATTACCAATACCTGCCGGAATACCCAAGCTGCATACTCTTTTTACCATGTCAAATCTGAAATCCATATGCTTCAGATCAAAATCCACCACATGCTTCATTCTCATCAATAATCTGACACAGAAGATATCCACAATAAATTGAGAGATAATAGATGCTAAAGCAGTCGCATAAGCACCAAGGTGCAATACTCTAACAAACACAACACCTAAAACGATATTAATGCAGCAGGAAATAATTAAATAAACTAATGGATGCTTTGCATCCCCAAAGCTTCTCATAATAAAGAAGCTGACCTGATAGGTTAACACCGCAGCGTTACCCAACAAATAGACTCTTAAATAAGCCATGGCCATTGGATAAATATCGGCACCCACATTTGTCATATTTAACATCATTGGAACAATTAATTCAGAAACTGCTGTCAGAATTAAGCCACCAACAACCGCAAATACAAAACAGCTATCCACTGCTTCCTTTAGCTTTTTCTTATCTCCACTGCCAAAGCAATTACCAACAACAACACCTGCTCCTGTGGCAATACCAGCAAACATGTAGCTATAAATATTACAGATAGCATTACAGGCACTGACAGCACTTAGTGCTTCCTTGCTGACATAATTACCAACAATGACACTATTGGTTAAGCTGTAAACCTGATGGAATAAATTTGCAAGAATAATCGGCCAGACAAAGCTTAAAATCTGCTTCCATACATTCCCTTGGGTAAACTGTGTGCTTGATTTGCTCATAATGCTCCTTTCTATCTATTTAACTAATCTTTTTTAATTCCTTATAAACTGTACTGACTGGTAATCCTACAATACTATAGTAATTGCCATCAATTCTGGAAATAAACTTACCTGCCCAACCCTGGATGGCATAGCCTCCAGCCTTGTCATAAGGCTCCTTCATTTCAATGTATTCAGCTATTTCCTCATCGGAAATATCATCAAAATATACCTTTGCCTCATCCGCAAAATTAATAATCTGATCATCATATAAAATGGCAACACCAGTAATGACGGAATGACTTTTATTTCTTAATAGCTCTATCATTTCCTTGCACTGCTCTTTGCTATGTGGCTTTCCTAAAATCTTTCCATCACAGGCTACAACCGTATCACTTCCAATAACGATAGCGTCCTGATTTCCTTCAAATACAGCCCTTGCCTTCTGTAAGGCCAAGCTTTTGACAATTTCACTAACAGATAAGGATTCATCCACAACCTCTTCTATATCAGATACAATTACCTCAAAAGGATAGCCTAGGGTTGCTAAAAGCTCTTTTCTTCTAGGGGATCCAGAAGCTAAAACTAATCTTTTCATCGACTAATCCTCCTTTGCCTTGATTTCTAAAATCATATCTCTTAATTCAGCAGCTCTTTCAAAATCCAAGGTACGAGCAGCTTCTCTCATTTCCTTTTCTAATCTTGCTAAAAGCTCTGCAACAGAGGTCTTGCTTTCCTTCTTCATCTTCTTACTCATATACTTCAATGCCATTTCATGAGTTTCCTTTGAATGAATAGCATCTCTGATTTCCTTCTTAATGGTCTTAGGAACAATACCATTAACACGATTGTACTCTTGCTGAATCGCTCTACGACGATCCGTTTCACTGATGGCTCTCTGCATTGAGTCGGTCATCTTATCGGCATACATAATAACCTTACCATTGGCATTTCTTGCTGCTCTACCAATGGTCTGAATTAAGCTTCTTTCACTTCTTAAGAAGCCTTCCTTATCAGCATCTAATATAGCGACTAAAGAAACCTCTGGAATATCCAAGCCTTCTCTTAATAGGTTAATACCAACTAAGACATCATACTTACCCTTTCTTAAATCACGAATAATTTCCGTTCTTTCAAGCGTCTTGGTTTCATGATGTAAATAGGCCACCTTATACATACTATTCTGAAGATATTTGGTTAGCTCCTCAGCCATCTTTACCGTTAAGGTCGTAATTAAGACTCTTTCACCCTGCTCAATCCTTACATCAATTTCATGAGTTAAATCATCAATCTGTCCTCTGGTTGGACGAATATCGATTTCTGGGTCAATTAGTCCTGTCGGACGAATAATCTGCTCAATTACCTCTCCATTCGTTTTCTCTAATTCAAAATCACTAGGAGTCGCTGATACACAGATAATCTGATTAATTAAGCTCTCAAACTCATCAAACTTTAAAGGTCGATTATCCAAAGCACTTGGTAATCTGAATCCATAATCTACTAAGGTTTCCTTACGGCTTCGGTCTCCATTATACATACCCCTAACCTGTGGTAAGGATACGTGAGATTCATCCACAATAAATAAATAATCCTTAGGGAAATAATCAAATAAAGTAAATGATCTGCTGCCTGGTTCTCTAAACTCTAGCTGTCTGGAATAGTTTTCAATGCCACTACAAACGCCAAACTCTCTTAAAGCCTCTAAATCATAGGTACATCTCTGCTCTAATCGTTCCTTCTCTAAAGGCTTACCCATATTCTCAAAATACTTCAGCCTTTCCTTTAGCTCAATTTCAATATTGTCACAAGCTCGAATAATATCATCCTTACTCTTGGCATAGCCTGAAGCAGGGAAGATATTATAAACGTTATAGACATTTAATGTTTTCGCTGTAATTGGATCAATTTCCGAAATACGATCAATTTCCTCGTCAAAGAATTCCACTCTTAAAATATAAGAATCCGTATGACCTAAACAGATATCTACAACATCGCCTCGAACTCTAAAGGTACCGCGCTTCTGCTCCATATCGTTTCTGGCAAACTGACGGTCAATTAATAGCATCAGAAAATCATTTCTTTTTATCTGCTGACCAGAGCGAATCGTAAAGAATAAATCCTTATACTGGTTTGGATCAGAGGATGCATAAATGCAGGCAACAGAAGCCACAATAATGGTATCTCTATGCTCTAGAACACTGTTATAGGCTGCTAATCTAAGCATATCTAACTCATCATTAACCATTGAATTCTTTTCAATATAAGTATCGGTCTTTGGCAAATAGGCTTCAGGCTGGTAGTAATCGAAGTTTGAAACGAAATATTCCACATGATTATGTGGGAATAGCTCCTTTAATTCAGTATAAAGCTGACCTGCCAAGGTCTTATTATGAACAAACACTAGGGTTGGACGATTCACCTGCTCTATTACATTGGCAACGGTAAAGGTCTTACCAGTACCGGTCGCACCTAAAAGAACCTGATATTTCTTATTCTCCTTCAAGCCTTCTACTAATCTTTTAATCGCCTCAGGCTGGTCACCCTTTGGCTTATATTCACTAACTAACTCAAAATGCTCCATAGCCCTACTTCCTTATTTCTGGAAGATATAAATCAATATAATTCAACATATATTGAATATTTCCTTCCCCCGCATATTTCTCAGATGAAAAATCCTCATTTAAATCAATCCAATATAAATGATTAATTTCCTCTTTTAACTCTACCTCTTTATTTAGCTTTCCAGCAAAAACCTCAAGCTCAAACTGGTCCATCATAAACTGAATATTCATCACATGAGTTAAGGTAATATCTTGATTGGTAATACCGCTTTCCTCTTCCATTTCTCGATAGGCAGCACTCATTTCATCCTCGTTTTCTTCTACCTTACCACCAACCAGATTAAATCTGCCTAAATAGGGTTCCTTCACCCTAAGACACATTAGCATCTTATTCTCTTGATGGTGATAAATGATGACTACATTACCTTTTTTCATGAATATTCCTCGCAAATAAAGTATACCACATTACAGCCATTTGTTTTTGTTATATAATCATTGAAGCGGGAGAAAATTATGAGCAGCAGAAACGAAATTACTAGTGGAAACATCTTTAAGGTTCTAATCCAGATGGCCTGGCCATTAATGCTAATCAATATCGTCAATACCTTCTATTCCTTAGCTGACACCTACTTTGTAGGACAGATGGATGAAATGAAGGTTGGAGCGATTTCTTTAGTTGCACCAATTGTTGCCTGTGGTACTGCTTTTGCTAACGGATTAACTGCCAGTGCCTTAGCATTAATCTCCCAGAGTATTGGTGCAGACAACAAGGAACGAGCCAACCATATCGCAACAATCATTATCGAGCTTTGTGTTATTGTTGGGGTTTTTGTTGGTGTCATCTGCATTGTATTTGCCCCTCAGATTCTAAACTGGTTAGAAACTCCAGCAGATATTTATGATGATACCTATCGCTATTTGATTGGTATTTCCTTTGACTGCTTATTCTTATTTATTATTCAGATGTTCCAGGCCATTCGTCAAGCCAATGGCGATAGCCTTTCCGGAGTCAAAATTAACACCATTTCATCCATCATTAATATTGTTTTAGATCCTCTATTCATCTTCTATTTCAAGTTAGATATTTTAGGAGCTGCCTTAGCTACCGTACTGTCTAAGGCCTGTGTTATGCCGTTAATCTTCTATTCACTAACGACAGATAAGCACTATACCTATATTGATTTCGTCCATTACAAGCCAAATAAAGAGCTGACAGGAGAAATCATTGCGATGGCTATTCCTGCATCTACTGGCTACTTCATTTCAGAATTTGGCTTTGTAATTATGAATAAGGAAATTGTATCCTATGGCTCTGTTGTCATCTCTGCCTATGGCATCGGGAATAGAATTGCCAGCATCTTTTACATTCCATTAAATGCCATTGGTACTGCACTAACCCCATTAATTGGGCAAAATTTAGGTGCCAAACAATATAAACGTACTACCCAATGCTTCAATTGCGCCATGATTGTTGCCTGTGTTATTTCGATTTCCAGCACCATCATTGGCTTCATCTTTGTCAAGGATGCCATCAACTTCTTTATTAAGGATGCCAGTGATCTGGTTGTGTTTGAAGCCAGCCGATATGCCTATTACTCCTTAGCTACCTGCTTTGCGATGGGCTGGTTCAATAACCTTGCAGCCGTATTAGTAGGCTCTGGCAATACAAAATACAATCTTTATATCAATGTTATTCGATTATGGGGTATTCGTATTCCATTAATCTATCTTTTCGCAAGATTAACCACACTAAATCAGGTGGGCATCTGGTGGAGTATGATTATTTCCAATCTGATTGTATGTATTGTTGGTCAGCTATGGTATTCATTAATTTTTGTTAAAACAAAATTGCATTAAGTTTTATTTTGATATAATTGATATAGACAAACAGGAGAAGGAAGAAAAATGATTATCTTAATTACAGGCGCATCTCACACAGGAAAAACCCTATTAGCACAAAAGCTACTAGAGAGCTATCACTATCCTTACTTATCCATTGACCATCTGAAAATGGGATTAATTCGCAGTAGAAATACTGAATTAACACCCTCAAGCTCTAATCAGCAGCTGACTGATTATTTATGGCCTATTGTTTCTGAGATGGTCAAAACCGCAATAGAAAACAACCAGAATCTGATCGTAGAAGGAAGCTATATTCCTTTCAATTGGCAAGAAAGCTTTTCCAAGGAATATCTTGATCAGATCAGATTCATCTGTTTAATCATGAGTGAGCATTATATTCACAATCATTTTGATGAAATAAAAAAGAACGCCAGCATCATTGAGCAGCGAATAGACGATAACTACTGCACTATGGATTTCATTCTAAAGGAAAACAAAGAGTTCTTATTATTTTCAAAAGAAAACAATATCCATCCGATTCTCATTGATGAAAGCTATGATATATCTAAAGCTCTTTCTCTAATTGATTTATAAGCTATAAGGCACTATCCATACATCGATAGTGCCTTTCTTCGTCTTCTTTCCAAAAAAAGAAGCCGCTTTTCCATAAACCTTTTTCGTTTACTTCAAAGCAGCTTTGCTTCATTATTTAATCAATGCAGGCTTTTGAATATTTTTAACTACACCAACTCTAAATGTTGGTCCTTCATTATCCTCATCCCCTGGATCAAGACAAGCCTGATTTGCGGCAACTCTGCCCATTAGGGAAATATACATTACAGTATCTGTATAATCCCATCCATAAGCATTCATGATTAATCTGGCTAATTCATCATAGCCACGCTTAATTGCCTTATCAGCAGTATTACCATTGGTATTTACAAACCATTCATCCTTTGTTTCTGTCACAGGCCAGTTTAGTTCAAAGCTTTTAATTACTCTTACTCTTACAGTTATTGTACCAGTAATTTCAATACCAGTTTCACAAACCTCTCCATCACCCATAGATGCATGTAAATCACCCATTGCTAATAATCCACCTTCAGTACGAACTGGAAGATATACGGTAACACCTTTAGTAATGACTCTAGAGTCCATATTTCCACCACCATTGAAGGAGAATCCGGAAGGAACATTTTCATCGGATGCTGTTCCAATAACACCAATCATTGGCTCTACTGTCCAGGTTACGTCATTAAATGTCGCAATACCATCCTTTACAGGAATTATCTTGGTTCTAAGCTCACAGCCATCCCACATACAGCCATAAGGCTCTAAGGTTGTACAGACACCATGCTCATCCACATCAATGTCTAAAATATCTACTGCTAATACATCGCCCACTTCTGCACCTTTAACAAATAAAGGACCTGTAGCAGGATTTGTATGATTAAAATCAATATGATTTACCTTATCCTCTTCACTTTTAATCTGTCCACCAAAGCAATCCTCAGTTACAAACTGAACAATTTCATTTGCTTCACAATAAGCTGCTGGCTTATTGCTAGAAGAGAATGAATATACATAATCTTTCTCAATTCTTAACATATGCTATCCTCTTTTAGAAAATGAATCCAGCAATCAGGAATAATACTGCAGAAATTCCGCCAAAAATTAGTGAATATGTCATACAGTTACGAGCATGGTATGCTGTTGGTAAGCCAATAAATGAGCTGACCATTGCAGAGAAGTCACAGATATAACAGAAGTTACTACCAAATGCACCTGCTGAAATTAATGCTGCAGCAACTAAATATGGATTTGCTCCAATACCAATTGAAAGTGGAATTAATACTGGGAATGTAATCAATAGCATTGACCAGTTTAAGCTCATTGCAGCTTCGGTAATACAGAAAATAACGAATGCAGCAAATGGTAATAAATGTGGATTTGCTACATTTTGTGCAATCTCAACCAAGTAATCAATGAATCCCATTTCCTCTAATACACCAGCTAAGATATATGAAAGAAGAATTAGAATATACATATCAACTAAACCAGCAGTTCCTTCAACCATACTTTCCTCAACATCCTTTGGAGAAATTAAACCACGGATTAAGAAGTATGCAACAAAGACTGGAATTGCAATAACACAGGCAGGAATTAAATCCCAATCATAATAATAGCTTAATGCGATAACTGTAGCTAAAGCTAAAATGAAATCAAATAAAGTTCCTGTCTTCTTTTTTGGCTGTCCATCTTCTTCAACAGCTTCTGCTGTATCCTCTTCAATTTCATTTAATGTCTTATAAACACTCTTATCAGGATTCTTATTTCCATTAAACTTTGGAATTAAATCTAGAGCAAATAGTAATGAACCAATCATTGCTACCCAGCAATAGAAGTTAAATGGAATGGTCTTTACAAAGGCTGTATAAGCATCAGATGCATTATCAGCGATACCATCAATTAAGAATAATCCTGTCATAAATGGTAACCATCCAGAGAATGGAATTAATACTCTGACAGGTTCTCCAGC
>DCGH01000105.1:360-529 GCA_002315205.1 Erysipelotrichaceae bacterium UBA1783 | reverse complement strand
TCATCATAAATTGGTGTCATTGTCTGACCTAATACGATAATATGTAAGAAATCATCAAAGAATAATGGGAATTGCATTAACCAGGTAACTACATTTACACTCTTTCTATCCTTAGCAAACTTCTTGGCGAATTTTGTTAATGATTGAACAGCACCGGTCTTAGCTAAAA
>DCGH01000105.1:0-268 GCA_002315205.1 Erysipelotrichaceae bacterium UBA1783 | reverse complement strand
TCTACCATACCATCCACAAAGGATACATTACCATACATTAAAATAACACCAATTGCACAAGCAATGACTAATGTCTCCAAAATTCTTCTGGAAATCAATGCATAGTAGAATAGGAAGCCTACAATTAGCCAACCCCAGGCTGGATCAGCTTCTCCTTCACAAAAAACAAACAGTAATGCTAATACAACAAAAGCAACACCATAGGTTAGAATTTTGTGAAGAGTTGTGTTCTGATCAAAAATCTTTTTCATAAATTATCCCTCCTAAT
>DCGH01000059.1:2708-14298 GCA_002315205.1 Erysipelotrichaceae bacterium UBA1783 | reverse complement strand
CCTTATTCTGCGTTGTGATTCTTCCAGAATAATACTTCGCTTTACCTGTTAAGGAATCTGTTAGCTTGACAGGAGTAATATGTAAAATACCATTAGATACACTAACTGTATTGGAAGAGTCTACATAAGCCTGTAATTCCTCATTGACCCAGCCAGCATTATGAATCTCTACATTCCATTGATCTCTATTTAAGCTATCCCCATCAAATTCATCTGACCATACTAAGCTATAGCCTTTTAAATCAACATCTGATGCTACTGTCTGCTGTTGCTTTTGACATCCAGACAAAGAAAGCATCATTACAGTAGCAAGTATTACGACCCAATACCTTTTCATGATTATCCCTCGTTTCATCCATTAATTAATTCATTATTCAATTCAATAAAAACCTTGCTTTCATATTAACACAACATCTTCATTGAAACAATCATACGCTAAATTCCTAAAAAAAAAGAAAATATCCTTCGAAGAACAGGATATTTTCAAAAAGGGATAAAATCTCTACGAAATTAGAAGGCTTCTAAAATTAAACCACCATCACAAGTAATAGTTACACCCTGAGTATAGCTTGATGCATCTGATGCAAGATATAATAAAGCACCTGATAAATCACCATAACCACCTAATCTCTTCTGTGGAACCTTTCTTCTGATGTTTTCTAATACTGCAGCAGGAGTATCTGGTGCCATTTCACCATTCTGCATATTTCCTGGAGCAATACCATTTGTATAAATACCATACTGTGCCCAAGCAGCTGCACATGACTGTGTTAAGGCAAATTCTGCAGCCTTAGCAACATGATATGCTGGAGCAACTGGAGATGCTGAGAAGCTGTTTACTGAGTTGATGTTGATAATCTTACCATACTTATTTGGAAGCATAGAAGCATTAACAACTGCCTTACTCATCATCCAGGTACCGATAACGTCAACATTGATAACATCCTTGAAATCCTTAGAATTCATCTGTTCAGGAGTACCATAACGAATAATACCAGCATTGTTTACTAAAATATCAATCTTACCAAAATCAGCCATAACTGCTGCTACAGCTGCATTGATGCTATCCTCATCAGAGATATCAACCTTATAGCCCTTTGCTACTCTGCCTGTCTTTTCAGTAATGCTTGCAGCAACCTTTGCCATCTTTTCTTCATTACCAGCCATTAATGCAATATCAGCACCATATTCAGCTAATGAAGTTGCTAATTCAATACCTAAACCTCTTGAGCCACCTGTAACGATTGCAACTCTACCAGTTAAATCATAACTAATTGTCTTTTCCATTGTGATCCTCTTTCTTTTGCTTGTTAGATAAGTCTTTTCTATCATAGCTTATTTTAAAGAAACAAAATATCAAATTGAAAATCATTCAAATTATATCTTGATAAATCCTTCTTTTTCCTTTTTCAAACTATCTATATTTCGTTTTCCATTAGAATGAACAGGCATACTTCTACGAATTTTATAGCCAGCAGGGACTTCATCCATTGGTGTTTTTTCTCTACAGACCTTATCCAATCTTTTAATGATATCCTCTACATTCTCGTTGCATTCATCCTTCAGAACAATATGAGTATATAAACATTTTTTATTATCAAAACAATACTCAATGGTTTTACATTGAGAAACTGCTTTGTCTTCTAATATAACAAGCTCAGAATCGAACAGATATCCAACTGATCCATCTTCTTTTATAAAACTATCTGTTGATCTTCCTTGAATATAAACGTATCCTTCCTCATCAACATATCCTATATCTCCTGTACAACCCCAGCTGATTCCATCTTCGTCCGTATAGAAGAATTTATTTGTTGCTTCCTCATTGTTAAAATACCCTTTCATTTTCGCTGGAGTATCAATTCTGATTTCACCTCTCACCCCATAGCGAAGTTTTTCGTTTGTAACTGGATTAAATGCTGAAGCAGAGACATGTAAAATAGGATATCCGGCTGCATCTGCCTTTGAGTATTTTAGTGATGTCGTTAAGGCAGAACTGCCTAATTCACACATACCATAGCCCTTCAGTATTGTTTTTGAGCAGCCATGACTTTTTAAAAAATTATTGACCTCTTCCTCATCTTTTGGTCTTAACGCCTCACCACCAGTAATTGGATAAGACATAGCACTCATATCCGCTTTTATCATTTTTGGTGAGTTAATTGCATATAGCCATAAACTTGTGGCAGTTAAAGTCATATTTGGTTTATATTTTAGCAAGTCTTTAACAAATTTTTCCTTTGAAAATGCTAATTCTGGAATTATGGTAATGCCGAGTGTTAATGGCATAATAATCGAGAATACCATACCTGTTGAAAACCAAACAGGAATCATCTGCAGAAAAGTTGAGTGTCTATCATATGGGAAGTCTGGACTATGGTAGAAAATACAGGTTGCATTAATGCCATCATTTGTCAACATTATTCCTTTAGGTTCACCAGTCGTTCCAGATGAATACACCATTAATACAGGTCTGTCTTTTTCATATTCAGCTTCAATATCACCTGTAAAGCTGTCACCACTCTTAATAAATGCATTCCAGTTGATAGACTTTATATCGTGAGTTTCTTTTGATTTTAAAACCCTTGCTATGTTCACAATTGTTTTATAAGAAAAAGACATAGAATTAGTTATCGGCAAAACGATTACTTCGATTCCATCTAAAGATTCTTTCATTGGTTCAATAAATTGAATCATTTCATCCATCACAAACAAAAGCTTTGATTTAGTTTCATTTAGTTTTTTCTTTATCTGTTCTGGTGTAAATAAAGGATTAATGAAGTTTGCAATGGCGCCTATTTTGCTGCAGGCTAATACAATGTAGATAGCTTCAGGGCAGCTGGAAGAACACAAATTTACGATATCTCCAATACCTATACCTTTAGCCTTTAATGCAACCGCAGTTTTATCTATCATTTCAAACATCACACCATATGTGATGTCATTTCCATAATACCTGATAGCCGTATTTTCTTTATATTCTTTGTTATTCTCAAGAATATTCTGATATATAGTCTGTTCCTTTGGATAGGTATCGATTGTTTCCTGACTATAATATTTTAACCAGGGTTGATCGATTGATGGAAAACCTGTTAGTTCTTTCTCCATTATTAGTTTTCCTCCTTTTTCTATGAATAAATTATATATATATATATTTGCAAGTATAAAAAGCTGTTTAATCGGTGTTAAATTGACCCATTAGGAGAACTTCAAACTACGCTTGTTAGATTAAATGCATATAAAATGGAGATTATTTTGCTATTAGATGCAAAATAAAAAAAGCCGAATCACTTCGGCTTACTTATCAAATAGTTTTCTTCTTTCAGTAGAACGAATGAAGATTTTCTTCATTTCTTCCACATCCTCATTAGAAATCATATCTCTTAAGACATTCATCTGTGCTGTAAAATCATCAATCTGAGAAACTAATTCTTCCTTATTTGCAACAAATAGTTCAGACCACATATTCTCATTGATTCGAGCAATTCTAGTTAGATCTCTAAAAGAATCTCCTGTATACTCTTGCAGATTTTCATCCTCATTACAGGTCATTAATGATACCGCAATGACATGGGTTAATTGAGATACAAATCCAATGATATTATCATGCTGCTGCATAGATAAGGTTGAAATCTTAGCACTGCCTAATAAAGCACCCAGCTCATAAGCGTCGGAAATAGCTTCTGGGGTATTCTTATCAGTCACAACCACGATAAAGTTACTCTTGGTAAATAGATCCTCCTTAGAGTTTCTGACACCATAAACCTCTCTACCAGCCATTGGATGACATGAGATTAATTCACAATCCTCTCTTAAGAAATCCTGAATGGTATCAACAATTCCAGTTTTAACACCTGAAACATCGGTTAATAAGGTATTCGATTTGAACAAATGCTGATTCTCCTTGACCCAGCTCACTTCAATCTTTGGATACAGACAAAGAATAATAACATCTGCTTTTCCAATCATTTTTGGATCATTTTCAATAGAACCATCATCAATAATACCAGCATGTAAACCATAGCCAATAGAATCTGGATTGACATCAATAGCTTCCACCTTACAGCCAACCTTTTTCAAGGCTCTGGCATAGGATCCACCAATCAAACCTAAACCAACGATTAAGAAATTTGTTTCCTTACTAATCATCTAATACCTCCAAACGTACATTTACATTTGCTAAATCCCTATAGAAATTCGGATAGCTCTTATTGACACATTGAGCATTTTCAATAATGACTTCTTTATCTAATACTGTTGCAGCAATCGCTACAGACATCGCAATACGATGGTCATTATGTGAATCAATCACAATGACCTCTTCCTTTACTTCTTTTCTTTCAGCAAGAATATCCATTTCATTTTCGTAGTCTTCCATCACAAAGCCTAGCTTACTCATCTCTGATTTCATTGCTGCAATACGGTCGGATTCCTTATAGCGTAATCTGGCAATATTATCTAAATGCATTCCCTTGCCACTAATACATCCTAGAACAATTGCTGCAGGTCCTAAATCTGGACAATCCGCTAAATCCACTGTAATCTTTTCTAAATGATCTGGAGAAATAGTATAAATACCATCCTTAAACTCAACAATTGCTCCTGCTCTTTCAACAAATTCAATAAAAGCTTTATCTCCTTGCGTTGAATTTTTCTTTAGATTACTCATCTCAATTCTGCCATTGATTGCTCCAAGTAGTGCAAAGAAGGCAGCAGAAGAATAATCTCCTTCGACAACGTAATCTAATGGCTTATAAGACTGATATCCTGGGATAATGATATCATTACCCTCTAGCTTACAATACACGCCAAAATCGTTTAAAACCTCTAAGGTCATTAGCACATAGCTTTTTGATTCAAATGGTTCTTTGACATGGATAACGGAATTTCCATTTACTAATGGTAAAGCAAATAGCATACCCGTAAAGAATTGAGATGAAACCGAACCATCCATTTCATACTCTCCAGCTTGTAAAGAACCTTGCACCTCTATATGGTCTTTATATTGCTGGAACAATAAACCATTTTGACTAAAAAAGTCTTTATAAATTGTTTGTGGTCTAGCCATTAATCGACCAGCACCAGTAAATTCAAACTTCTCTGTTCCTAAGGCAAAGACAGGGATCATAAAGCGTAAGGTCGAACCTGATTCATTACAGAATACCTCATCAGAAACTGCCTTTTCAGGTTTGCACCCCTCTACTATAACCTCATCTTCCTTAACATCAATTTTTGCGCCTAGCTTTCTTAATACGGAAATGGTCGCATCAATATCCTGATTACTACCAGAAAAACGAATATGAGAGACTCCTTGAGCTAAGGCAGCACAAATCAATGCACGATGTGCATATGATTTAGATATATTGGATTTTACAAAGCCTTCTGCCTTAGAAGGATAAATCTTAACTCTCATAATTATTCTCTACCAATAACCTTGGCAATTTCCTTTCCCTTTTTAACTAACTGTTCAAACTGATTGAAATATAATGACTGTGCTCCATCACTAGCTGCATGAGGTGGATCATTATGAACCTCAATAATTAAGCCATCAGCACCAGCTGCAATCGCTGCTAAAGAAACAGCTTCTACTAGCTTTCTATCACCAGTGGCATGGCTTGGATCAATGACAATTGGTAAGTGTGTTCTCTGCTTTACAATTGGGATAACCGCTAAATCTAAAGTATTTCTTGTATACTTTTCAAAGGTACGGATACCTCTTTCACATAGGATAACATTTGGGTTACCAGCAGCCATAATATACTCTGCTGACATTAACCAATCTTCAATGGTAGCTGACATACCTCTCTTTAATAAAACTGGCTTTTGTGTTCTTCCAAGCTTTTTTAATAAAGTGAAGTTCTGCATATTTCTGGCACCAATCTGAATAATATCAACATTTTCAATGAATTCATCTAAATTATCTGAATCCATTAATTCAGTACAGATTGGCATACCAGTCTTTTCTCTGGCTTCCACCATGTATTCAATCCCTTTAGTTCCTAAACCCTGGAAAGAATATGGAGAGGTTCTTGGCTTATAAGCACCACCTCTTAAAATGCAGGCACCACCATGCTTTACATTATTGGCGATTTCAAGAGTCATTGGTTCATTTTCAATGGCACAAGGACCAGCCATAAATACTACTGGGTTCTTGCCACCAATCTTAATACCATTGACATCAATGATGGTATCCTCTGGATGGAACATTCTGTTAACAAGCTTATAAGGTGCAGAGACGCGCTGTACATTTTCAACAAATTCATACGCACGAATATCTCTTTCATCAATCATGGTTGTATTACCAACTAAGCCTAAAACGGTAAAGTCAGAACCATAGATTGGATTAACCTGAACACCTAAGGTTTCAATCTTTTTAATTAATTTATCTACCTGACGTTTGTCTGCCTGTTTTCTTAATGTAATAATCATAAAACTAATCCTCTATCTCTCTTTCAATATCCTTTTCAATTCTTCTTGCCTTTGTTACAAGCTTTTCAAACTGATTATAATACAACGACTGTGCCCCATCACTTGCTGCATGTTCTGGATCACAATGAACCTCAATAATTAAACCATCTGCTCCTGCGGCGATAGCTGCTAAGGAAACAGCTTCAACTAGCTTTCTATCACCAGTAGCATGGCTTGGGTCAATGACAATTGGTAAGTGTGTTCTCTGCTTAACAATTGGGATAACCGCTAAATCTAAAGTATTTCTTGTATACTTTTCAAATGTTCTGATACCTCTTTCACATAAGATAACATTTGGATTACCACTAGCCATAATATATTCAGCTGACATTAGCCAATCCTCAATAGTAGCGGACATACCTCTCTTTAACAGAATTGGCTTTTGTGTTTTGCCTAATTCCTTTAATAAATCAAAGTTCTGCATATTTCTGGCACCAACCTGAATTAAATCGACATACTTATCAAACTCATCCAGTTTTCTTGCATCCATGATTTCAGTAACGATTGGCATACCAGTCTTTTCTCTGGCTTCCACCATATATTCAATACCTTCAGTTCCTAAACCCTGGAAGGAATATGGAGAGGTTCTTGGCTTATAGGCACCACCTCTTAAAATCTGTGCGCCACGCTTTTGAACATTTTCAGCAATATCAATCGTCATTTCCTTAGTTTCAATAGCACAAGGACCTGCCATAAAGACAACCGGTTGACCTGCACCAATTTTTACTCCACCAACATCAATCACTGAATCTTGAGGATGGAACATTCTGCTTGCTAGCTTATAAGGAGCTGAAACACGCTGTACATTATCGACATACTCTAATGCCTTAATGTCTCTTTCATCAATCATAGTGGTGTTACCAACTAAACCTAAAACGGTATAGTTAGCACCAGTAGAGCTGTGAACTGTTAATCCTACAGATTCAAGCTTTCTGACTAAAGCATCATATTGCTCTTTTTTTACGGAATTCTTTAATGTAATAATCATACGTTATTCCCCTTTATTTAGATATTCAATCATATCATCAATGGCTAAAAGATAGCCTGAAATTCCTTTTCCTGTGATGGTTTCAAAGCAAGCTAATCGAACATAGGAAATCTGTCTGAATTCTTCTCTTTTACTTACTTCTGAAATATGAACCTCAATGGCAGGAATACTGACTGCCTTTAAGGCATCTAAGATGGCAACAGAGGTATGGGTATAAGCACCTGGATTAATGACGATACCATCAATTCTGTTAAATCCACCTTGAATTGCATCAACGATATCACCCTCGTGATTAGATTGGAAGCATTCAATATCAACGCCCTTTTCCTTGCCATAATTGATACAAAGCTCTATTAAATCCTTATAGGTTGTTCTGCCATAAATATCAGGCTCTCTGATACCAAGCATATTTAAATTTGGTCCATTAATTACTAGAATCTTCATTTAATATTTCCAATATTCTATTAACAGCAGCTTCAATCTCTCCATTGTTGTCAATGAAGTAATCCGCTGTTGTTTCATAGATTTCCTTTCTTTCCGCAAATCTTTTTCTGTTATCCTCTATTGTTCTGCTTAATGGTCTACCATTACCAGACTGTAGCTTTTCTACATCTCTTTGAAGATAGAAAACAATACCATTCTGTTTTAAAGCATCCACATTCTCTTGTCTTAAAATTGCTCCGCCACCTGTAGAAATCACAGATGCAGCACATTTTCCAGCCTTTTTACAGCTTTCCGTTTCTCTTGCTCTAAAGCCTGATTCCTTTTCTTTTTCAAAGATTTCTGTAATGGAGCATTTTGCTTCTTCAATAATCAAATAATCCGTATCGACTAATGGTCTTTCTAACCTTTGAGCTAAAATCGTACCAATGGTACTTTTACCACAGCCTGGCATACCAGTTAATACAACATTTAGCTTTGCCTTATATAGCTGCTTATAGACCTTTTCAATCAAAGCTTCATCTAATTCAATCGATTTGAAATGCTCAATTGCTTTGACTGCTTGAGCAACTAACATATAGAAACCACCATTACCCTTTAGGTTTCTTTTCTTAGCTTTTTGAATTAGCTTTGTCTTAAATGGATTGTAAATCACATCGACTACTGCCTCTAAATTATCAAATCCATCGATTTCAATAGGACAGGAATCATTATCTGGATACATACCACATGGGGTTGTATTGATAATGACCTGGGTTTCATTCATGGTTAAAGCTGTTGAATAATCTACACAATACTCTCGTATGCTTCTTGAAACCTTCGTAATTTTACCTGCGCCAAGATATTTGCATACGGAATACACTGTATTACTAGTTCCGCCAGTACCTAAAATCAATACATTTTTGTCAGAAATGGAAACATCCTCATATTTTAATAGCTCAATCACACCATCAAAGTCGGTATTGTAGCCATATAGCTTACCATCTCTATTGACAATGGTATTGACTGCACCAATCATCTTGGCTCTTTCATCAATCTCATCTAAATATTTAATAACATCCTTTTTGTAAGGAACGGTAACATTAATCGCATTAAATTCTCTTTTCTCAAAAAATTCATCTAGCTGCTGTGGTTCCCTTTCAATCATGTCATAGGTGTAATCCATTAAGGATTCATGAATAACCTTAGAATAGGAATGAGCAAGCTTTCTTCCAAGTAATCCATATTGCATATTACTTACCTTGCCAATCTGTACCATATCTTAAAGAAAGCATATCCACTAATCCTAAAGCGATAGAACAATCAATGACTACTCTTGCTCTATGAACAATCGCTGGATCATGTCTTCCCTTGATTTCTAATTCTGTGTTTTCTTTTTCTAATAGGTTCACTGACTGCTGTTTTTTAAAAATAGAAGGTGTTGGCTTAATGGCAGTTCTTACCACAATATCATTACCATTTGAGATACCACCATTGATACCACCAGAATGATTTGTTAAGGTTGTCACTTCACCATTTTCATAAGTATACTGATCATTAGCTTCGGAACCCTTTAAATCAGCGATATCAAATCCTTTGCCAAATTCCACACCCTTTACAGCNNTTCCGCCGTTAATACCACCATTATTATTTGTAGTAGTATAAATTTTCCCATCCTTTGCTCTGAAAGAATCATTGAACTGGCTGCCAAAAGCATCAACAAGATCAAAGCCTGCGCCAAATTCCACACCCTTTACAGCAGGAACCGCAAATAATAGCTTCGCTAAAACGCCCTCTAAGGTATCAAAGTATGGTTCACCAATACCACCATCTAAATTGTGAATAATTGTCTCTACCACGCCACCAACAGAATCTAATTCACTCGTAGCCTTTTCAGCTGCTTCAAGCATCTGCTTTCCTTTTTCTTCAGAAACAGTGGCAAACTTTAAGCTGTTCATTCTTTCAATATCACCAGATGTCATTTCATCATCTTCAATACCTGCACATCTTGCAATATGTGAACCAATAGAAATACCATGCTGATTTAAAATCTGAATAGCAATGGCACCTGCAAAGACAATGGCAGAGGTAATTCTTCCTGAGAAATGGCCTCCACCTCTAGCATCCTGGAAACCATGATACTTTAAGGTTGCAGTATAGTCTGCATGGCTTGGTCTAGGAACATTCTTTAAAGAATCATAATCACTACTCTTTGTTGAAGTATTTGGGATTAAAACAGTTAATGGTGTACCAGTAGTATAACCATTGACATAGCCTGAAATAATCTGATACTGATCTGCCTCAACTCTAGCAGTAGAGATTTTACCAGCAGGTCTTCTTAAATCTAAATAATGATTAATTAAATCTAAATCTAATTGAATACCAGGAGCAATACCATCAATCACACATCCAACATAAGGACCATGAGATTCGCCAAAAATCGTTACTGCAAAGCTTTCACCTATTGTATTTTTCATAACTATCTCATCTCCTTTAGCATCTTTTTTAAAACTTCAATATTTTCCTTTTCAATTTCAGCCTTTCCAATTTCATAAACCTTAATGACTGAAACAGTTCCATTTACATTTTTCTTATCATGTTCGATTACCCTTGTCGCATTTTCTAAATCGAAATCTGTCTTTACCGGTAAATCGTATAATTCTAATACCTTTTGAACTCTATTTTTTAATTCATCCTTTAGCATTGGTAGCATACCAATAGCAACACATTGACCATGTAATAGCTTGCCATCTACACTGCTTTCTACCGCATGTCCTAAGGTATGGCCAAAGTTTAAAATCTTTCTTAAGGATAATTCCTTTTCATCCTTTTCAACAACATCCTTTTTGCAAAGCAAGCTGCGATAGATGACCTCATCAATAGCTTCAATTCCCTTACCTGCTTCAAAGATATCAAATAATTCAGCATCATAAATTAATCCAGTCTTAATTGCTTCAGCTAAGCCATTGACGTATTGGTCATGAGTCTGAGTATCTAATGTGTTTACATCAACAATGACTCCCTTAGGCTGATAGAAGGCACCTACGGCGTTTTTGACTCCTTCAAAGTCAATAGCTACCTTTCCACCAATTGATGAATCTACTTGCGATAAAGTGGTTGTAGGAATGTTATAAAAATCAATACCACGCATATAGCTAGAAGCAACATAGCCAGCTAAATCACCAACCACGCCTCCTCCAACAGCAACAACACAATCCTTTCTTGAGAAATCATTTTTTAGCATTTCTCTTAATAAATCTGCAAATACATTTAAATTCTTAGAGGCTTCTCCTTGAGGAATTGTAACAATAGTACCATCCTTGCATTGTGCCTTAACTGTTTCGGCATATTCTCTAGGAACACCACTATCTGTCACAATAAAGCACTTTCTGTTTAGATTAAAGTATTGTGAAGCATTCTTCAATATATCTCTACCAACATAAATATTATAACTGCGTTCACCTAATTCCATTGTTAACTGTTTCATATCATACCTCTAAAAAAAGCAGCCCACCAGGCTGCTAATATTTCATTATTTAAACAAAGAATGATGTATGCAGCCTTAAAAACTTTGATCTATTCACCAAAGTAATAAAAGTAGAAAGTAGCTGCAAAAGACATTGTTTTCATACTTTTTTCATTCCTCTTGAAAATATTTTAACACCATATATTTCAATGTCAAATTATTTGTCATTTTTTCAAAAAAATAAACTA
>DCGH01000059.1:0-2677 GCA_002315205.1 Erysipelotrichaceae bacterium UBA1783 | reverse complement strand
TTTATTCAATTCAATTTGTGAGAAGCAACCAACAGTTCTTATGGTTTCACATACCTCTTCTAGCTGCTTTAGCATAGCTGTTGCTTTTTCATCTACTAAGCTACCAGACATTTCAGCATAGAAGTAATACTCCCATGGTAAATCCTTCACACTTCTGCTTCTTAAACAAGTCATATTAAATCCTGTCTTAGAAATAATATCGACAGCTCTTGCCAAATATCCTGCTTCATTCTTTACAGTGAAGAATAATCCAAAGCGGTCTCCAGATAATTGCTTATTGGTTGTCACCATAACAAATCTTGTCGTATTAGAATCACTTGAATTAATATGAGGAGCTAAAACCTCTAAGCCATATAAATCAGCATTTTCAACAGAAGCAATTGCTGCCTTACTCTTATCGTTGGTTTCTGCTACATATCTGGCAGCCATCGCTGTATTAGCATAAGGAATAGACATCCAGCCTTTACCAGATAAATATTCCTTAGACTGCTCTAAGCCTTGAACATGAGAATAAACCTCTTTGATGTCCTCTAGCTTTGTGCCAGGAACAACTAACAGGTTCTGAACCACCTGTAAATCATAGAAGCCATTAATGAAGCATTCATTCTTTTTAAACATTAAGTCCATCATTTCAGATACTTCACCTGTAGTTGAGTTTTCATATGGTAAAACACCAACCTCAACCTCTTTATTTTCGATTGCTGTTAAAACATCATTAAATGAATCATAAGCAACTAATTCACAATTAGGAAATAGACGGCTTGCCACAGTATGAGAGAAGGCTCCCTTAATACCCTGATAACCAACCTTCTTACCATAAAGAATCATTGTCTGATATCTTTTAGAGACATTCATAAAGCCCTTCATGAAATCAGAATAATAACCTTTTAATCCTTCATCCTCTAATAACTGGCTATTCTTTTCAATAACAATTGCTTCTCTGGTAGAATCAAAAATCTTCATTCCAGTTTTCTGCTTGTACGCAGCAACCTTACTAACTGATTTCATTCTTGCTTCAAATAGCTTTACGATCTGCTTATCTATTGCATCGATTTCTTCTCTTGCCTGTTTTAATTCATCCATATAAATCACCCTAAATATTGTTAATATTATAAAGCAATAAAACAATTCTAACAAGAAATCAATAAAATAAAAACGTCATAGGATTTCTATAACGCTTCTGATAACAATTATTGATTCATTATTTCTTTAACCTTTAGCATTTCTTCCTTATCAATACCTAGATTATTGCAAGCTTCTTCAAAAGTGATTCCATAAAACTTCATTATCTTTGAGATACATTCAGCTTTTCCTTCAGCTTTTCCTTCAACTTTTCCTTCAACTTTTCCTTCTGCTCTTGCTAATGATCTTGCTTCATTAAGCATTCTTTCATTAACAAACTTCTGATCAAATAAAATATCAACCATGCTGATTACCTCCTTTTTATGCTGACCTAAGTAATCCCTTAAAATGTTATCTTTTATACACTTCTCTATAAACTCTTTTAATCGCTCAATCTTTTCAGATTGTGACAACCTCATTATTTGTATTGTAGTTACACCTTTGGCAAACTGTACATATTCACTGATTATTGTTCTTTCTTTAATATTAGGATACAACATTTTTACCTTGCCGTGCAAGAAGTCTTCCTTGTCACCAAATTGTTCATAATCTGGATAGCTTTCTTTTTTGTCATATGCACAAACACAATAGAATTCAAACTTTGGTAATTGTAATTTTTTTGATGAGTAAACATTTAAATCATTTTCAGTAATGTAATTCTGTATCGTTCTAATCCCATAAATCATTAATCTTATTGATATATTTGGATTGTAATAACTTTGTTCTTCTACAAAAATCATTATCTTGTTTAAATACATAACTGCCAAATCATTATGAATAGAATCTACCAATACATTATCTAATGTGACAGCTGTAATATCATTTTCATCAACTTCTGACAATTCTGGATGCAAAGCTTCAATTAGTTTAGCTGTGTATTTTTTATCCTTAAACAGGTTGGTAAACACACTATCCTTGATTTCCCTTTTCATTTTTTCCTGACTATTAAATGATTCCATATTTTCCCTCCTTTTGAAGAAATGAAAAAGCAGTAATTACCACAAATTTTCTTTCTTCTAAAATCATTTATAATAAGAATTTGTGAGCAATTACTGCTCTTTTAATAATCAAGTAAATATATAATCTGTAGCTTTGCTACAAAGATATTATAGCACAATATCATCACATTGAGCAAAAAGCTCTCTTGTTTTTTCAGCATCCTTTTGAAGCTGTAGCTTTAGCTCATCTAAGCCACCAGTAAACTTACGAATACCTCTTAAATAGAAATAAAGCTCTACCTTCATTTCCTTGCCATATAAATCACCAGAAAAATCTAACAATAAAGATTCAAAGGTTACCTTTGGACTATTATCATCAGATGGTCTTAATCCTACATTAGTGATGCACATATATACCTCATCATCCACATAAGCTAATCCACCATAAACTCCATATTCTGGCAATTCCTGATTGCCAAAATCTAGGTTTGCTGTAGGCATGCCATGCTTGTGGCCTGCACCTTTTCCTCTTACTATTTTTCCTTGAATACAACTAATTAATTTCTTTTCCATACCTTTATGATAAAAGGAAAAATCATTAAAGTCAAAAGATTGAC